>NZ_FRDI01000014.1 GCF_900143255.1 Desulfovibrio litoralis DSM 11393 | reverse complement strand
ACATTTTCATCCTAAAACAATTTAGTCTGTTGGGTTAAAAGTGAAATTTTTAGTGAGAATTTTTGTAAATAGATTCTTGATTAATGGCTGCATTTTACTTTTCTTCTTTTGTTGCCTTAATAAAAGAAGCAACGGGGCAAGGGCAGTCATGTTCATGTTTTCCGAAAATAGTTTCCAGGTTAATGTTTGTACTAAAGGCGACGGGTATGTAGCTTTGAGGTTGTTCCGGCGATTGGGTTACCGCCTTGGCTTCGATCAAAGTTTTGTTGATAATAACTAAATGGTCAAAGATATTGCTGGCTGTGGTAAGGTCATGACTGACCACGATACTGGTAATTTTATTTTTCAAGGTATGTAAAAATTCATAAAAACAAAACTTCCCTGCCGGATCAATACTGGCAGTCGGTTCATCTAAAAGCAATAAAAACGGTTTGTCGTCGTTCCAACCCATCAAAGCACGAGCGATTAAAGCCCGTTGAAGCTCACCGCCCGAGAGTTCGGAAATTTTGCGTTTAAGATGAGAACCAAGACCCAATTGGTTTAAAAAATATCCGGCTTTTTCTTTGTTTTTTTTGTTTACGCTCCAATATTGTCCAAAATGTTTAAGAGAAAAAAACTCTTCTCTTTTCGCCGCACCCATAAGCACCATATTTTCAACATTGACGGGGAAATCAAGGCGAAGAGTTGAAGATTGGGGAACGTAACCAATAAGAGAGTCTGACGCACTCGGATCTTTTCCAAATATTTTTATTTTTCCGGAATCAGGTTCCAAAAAGCCCAATAAAAGACGTAAAAGCGTTGTTTTGCCTCCGCCGTTTGGTCCTAAAACCGCCAATAAACTCCCTTGTTCTAAGCTGTAATTAATATTGTTTAAAACATAATTGTTTTGATTTTCAAAAGAGTTGAAAATAGTTCCTTGGCTTGTATCTTTTTTTTGATAAGAAAAAAATACATTTTCTAACTCGACTGCGATCTTAGGCGGAACGATATTATCAATATTTTGTTGTAAATCTTCTTTTGGTTTTTTTATGGTGTGTTTCGTCATATTTTTTTATAAGAGTAGATGTTGATAAGATGCGAAATTAGTTTTTTGATAAAATAACAAAAGTTGAATTATTGTGAAGAGTAGGATAATAGAAAGTTTATTGCTATCAAAAAGTGGAGTAACTACGATGAAATCATTAGCTAATAATCCTAAGTCTGCTTGGGAGATATATAAGACCGAGGCTGAGCAAAAAAGTATTCAAGAACTTTCTAAAAAATATCTCACCTTTTTATCAAAATGTAAAACAGAACGTGAAGTTGTAAATTATGTCAAAGAAAGACTCAATGATGCAAATTTCAGCGAACTTTCTTCGGCGGATAATTTTTACCTGACTCATCATAACAAAACCTTGTTTGCTGTAAAAAAAGGTAAGCTTGGATTGGAACACGGAGTTCACCTTATTGGGTCTCATATTGACTCCCCTCGTTTAGATTTTAAACAATGTCCTTTATTGGAACAAGCTCAAGTAGGGCAAGCAAAAACCCATTATTACGGCGGAATCAGAAAGTATCAATGGTTGGCTCGCCCTTTGGCTATTCATGGGGTTGTCGTTAAAACTGATGGAACCGTGATTGATGTTGTTCTTGGTGAATCCGAAGACGAACCGGTTTTTACTATTGTTGATCTTTTGCCCCATTTAGCGTCAAAACAAAACACCCAAAGCGTGGCTGATGCCTTTGAAGCTGAAAAGTTGAACCTCGTTTTGGCACATCGCCCTTTAGAAAAGCTTGATGAAAACGCAGCCGAAGCCGATAAAAAAGAAGATGAACAAATAAAAGATCGTATTAAAGCCCAAATTTTAAAGATATTCAACGAAAAATACGGAATTACCGAAGAAGATTTTTATTCTTCAGAGCTTGAAGTTGTTCCGGCGGGTTCTGCTCGCTTTGTGGGTTTAGATGCTTCTCTTATCGGCGGATATGGGCATGATGACCGTATTTGTGTTTTTGCTTCGCTTGAGGCTTTTTTATCGTCTCAAGAAAAACCGACTTATACCCAAGTTTTGATGCTTTGGGATAAAGAGGAAATCGGGTCTGAGGGGTCAACCGGAGCAAAATCAGCTTTTTTTGAATATTGTATGGAAGAACTCATTCAAAATACAGATCAAAAACTCAAATTGTCAAAGGTCTTGTTAAAAACCAAGGCTATTTCTGCTGATGTTCATCCTGCCATTGACCCTGATTGGCAGGAATTGCACGAAAAAATGAATGCCGCTTCTTTGGGTTTTGGTCCTTGTTTTTGTAAGTTTACGGGACATAGAGGCAAATATGAAGCGAATGACGCCCATGCCGAATATGTTGCATTAATGCGCAAAATTATGAACGAAAATAATATTCCTTGGCAAATGGCGGAACTTGGCAAGGTTGATTCCGGTGGTGGCGGAACCGTTGCGATGTATTTAGCTCAACTTGGCATGAATATTATCGACTTTGGTCCTCCGTTACTCTCCATGCACAGCCCCTTTGAGCTTGCCAGCACGGTTGATTTATATGCAACAGCCAAAGCGTATGCGGCTTTTTATAATTATGACAAATAATTAATAATTACACATCATTAACTGTTTTAAGTTGTGAGGTTTATATGAAAGTTCTCATTACTGGTGCTTTTGGTTTTATCGGCTCTTGGTTGTGTCGATATTTTAGCGAACAAGGACACGAGGTTATAGCGTTAACGAGTAAACAACGCCAAGGCGAAAACGCATTATCGAAGTTTTACAAAGAGCTTGTAACTGTTGATATTACCAAAAGCCCTGAGGAAATTGCCGATAAATTATCGGATAATATAGACTGCTGTGTGCATGCGGCGAGCTTTAATGAACATTTTATGCCAAATTATCCAAAACTTGCTTTAGAGATAAATGGCTTAGGCACAAGAAATATTTTAGAAGCTTTACGTTTAAAAGGTCTTAAAAATAGCGGGCATAGACTTGGCTCTTTTATTTATCTTTCAACTTTTCATGTTTATGGGGTTTCTTCGGGCTTAGTCAGAGAAAGCGATAGCTTAAACCCTAAAAACGATTATGCTTTGAGTCATTTGGTCGGTGAAGAATATTGTCGTATGTTTACAAGGCGTTATGATATGCCAAATATTATTTTGCGTCTTAGTAACGGTTATGGGGCTCCACAAAATATCTCATTTAACAAATGGTATTTACTGTTGCATGATTTATGTAAAGAAGTCTTTAATAATGCGACTCTTACGCTAAAATCCGATCCGAATACCAAAAGAGATTTTGTTTGGCTCGGGGATATTTGTAAAGTTATTGAAAGGTTATCTTTAATCTTGCCGAAACGTTATGACCTTTTTGGACAGTCTGTTAATCTGGCTTCAGGAAAAGCAATAAGCATTAAAGAGGTTGCGAAAGAGATAATAGAGGCTTATGCTTGTTTTAGTGGAAAACAAGCCCTGTTGAATGAATTACGTTCTTCGGAGGGTTCAGGCTCTTTATTGGAAAACAAGTTAGTTATTGATAACTTATTGTTAAGAAGTATTTTAGACAATGATTTTGAATTTAAACAATGTATTAAAGCTGAGGCTTTTGAAACATTTAAGTTTTTAGAAAGGTATCAAGTTAGTTAAATTATTTTTTTGTGTTTTCAGGTGTGTTTTATTCTTTAACAAAAATATTAAAAAGGTTTTTTATGAAGATAAAATTTTTTGGAGCTGCCCAAACCGTTACTGGTTCTTGTTATATGTTTGAAGCTGCCGGAATGCGTTTTGCGATTGATTGTGGAATGCACCAAGGGGCGAGTCAACTTGAAAAACGTAACTTTGAAACAAAAGAATATCGTGCTTCTGAGATTGACTTTTTTTTAATGACCCATGCTCATATTGACCACTCTGGTCTTTTGCCAAGAATGGTGGCAGAAGGGTTTAAAGGAAAAATCTATTGTACGCCTCCCACAGCAGACTTAATGGAAATAATGCTCCTTGATAGTGCACATATTCAAGAGATGGAAACAAAGTGGAAAAACCAAAAAAAAGCAATCAGCGGTTCTAAATTAAATGGCTTAAAACCATTATATAACGAAGATGATGTAAAAAAAACCGTTAAGTTGTTTTCCTCAGTTCAATTTGGACAAAAGTTTAACCCTAAAGATAATCTAAATATTTCTGTGTGTTATCGAGATGCCGGGCATATTTTGGGTGCGGCTTTTTTAGAACTTGAAATTACCGAAAACGGAAAAAGCTCTCGCTTGGTTTTTTCGGGTGATTTGGGAAGAAAAGACAGCTTGCTTGTGCATGACCCCGAAATTCCGCAGGGGAACTTTGATTATCTGTTTGTAGAATCGACTTATGGCGATCGTAATCATAAAAATGAAAATAAAAGTTTAGATGAATTGGCGGAAGCAATTCAATATAGCTATCACCAAGGCGGAAAAGTAATTATTCCTGCTTTTGCCGTAGAACGTACTCAGGAAATGATATATTCTTTGTACCTTTTAAAAAAACAAGGAAAGTTGCCGGAAGATATACCTGTTTTTGTTGATAGCCCCCTGGCAATTAGGGCAACGGCAATTTTTAATAAATATAAATCTTATTTGGACACCGATACTCAAAAACTCTTGGCATCAGGCGAAAACCCTTTAGATTTACCAAACTTGCGTTTTACCCAAACCGTTAAAGAATCACAAATGATCAACGAAAACAATAATCCGGCTATTGTTATTTCGGCAAGCGGAATGTGTAATGCGGGGCGTATTAAACATCATTTAAAACACAATATTTGGCGACCAGAATCATCGGTTGTATTTGTGGGTTATCAGGGAATGGGAACTCCCGGGCGTAAAATTGTTGACGGAGCGGAAAGCATTAGGCTTTTTAATAGCGATATTGCCGTTAAAGCAAAGATTTTTACGATAGGTGGTTTTTCCGCTCACGCCGGACAAAGCCAGATTATGTCGTGGATAGACAGCTTTGATAATAAAGACATGAAAGTTATTCTTATTCATGGAGAAGATAAAGCACAAGCAATCTTATCTCAATTAATTAAAGAAAAGCTAAACCTACCGGTTACAATTCCCGGTTATATGGAAGAATTGGTGATTGAATCTGATGTGCCGATTGCCCTAAAATGTTGTCCGCACGACCAAGCTTTACAAACGCCTGATTGGGATTTATTATTGGCAGATGCAAGCTTACGACTTGAAAAAATTAGAGAGCGTATGCCAAAAATAAGCGAACGTTCTGTTGTGGAACAGCTCGATCTTTATGACAGATTAATGGAAATAAAAAACGAATTATCTAATTATTTAAGACAATTATAAAGAGTTTCTCAAAAAATTAGCATATTAACGGATTAAGAAAATGAGAATATTAGCCGGCGAATTTCGCGGCAGAAAGTTGAAAACAGTCGAAGCCCTTAAAATAGATGGCTATCGTCCCGCTATGTCAAAAGTTCGAGAAGCTTTGTTTTCCATGCTTGAGGCAAGAGGGATAGATTGGGCGTCAACGAGGGCTTTAGACCTTTTTGCAGGCAGTGGCAGTTTAGCTTTTGAATCTTTAAGCCGTGGAGCAAGAGATGCTCTTTGTGTGGAATCAAACCCTAAGGCTGCGGCTTTAATTCAAGAAAATGCTCGGCTTTTAGGGCTTGAGCAACAGCGATTACAGGTTGCAAACCAAGATGTGGGGCGTTTTTTAGGGCGTAAGGCTTTGGCTTCGCATGATTTGATTTTTATCGATCCACCTTATGGCAGTGATTATGTACTACCTTGCATAAAAGCGATTTTAAAACAAAACTGGTTAAGTGAACAAGGTTTTTTAACGATAGAGCTTGAATCAAGACCTGCCCCGGGTAAGGGTTTCAATATGGATAAAGTTCCTTCCGAGCTTACCTTGGAAGTCGACCGTAACTATGGACAAACCAGAGTGGTAATATGGACAAAACAGACGCATACACCTTAAATACAGACTTTGACGAAGAAGTTGAGCAAGTGATTCAACCAAAAATTGCCGTATATCCGGGAACTTTTGATCCTATGACAATGGGGCACGTCAGCTTGATTAAACGTGCTTGCCAGATTTTTGATCGTGTAATTGTTGCTGTTGCTTATGATACGCCAAAAAATCCGCTGTTTAGCGTTGAAGAACGTGTGAGTATGGCGAAAGAAGTCTTTGTTCATACCCCTAAAGTAAGCGTAGAATCATTTTCAGGACTTTTGGTCGATTATGTGGACAGTAAGGGGGCAAACGTCATTATCAGGGGTTTAAGGGCGGTCTCTGATTTTGAATATGAATTCCAACTTGCCTTGATGAATAGAAAAATGAAAAAACATATTCAAACCTTGTTTTTAATGACAGACTACCAATGGCTTTATATTAGCTCGACAATAGTCAAGGGGGCTGCCAGTTTAGGTGGAGACATAAAAGGGCTTGTGCCTGATTCTGTTTATAAACGATTAAGGGAAAAATACGGTTTGCCTTATCCTTTAAACTTAAATGAGCTTTCAAAAGATTAAAAAATGTACGATAAAACTTCAATTATTGTGGCACCGGCAACAACGCTCGGACAAAGTGCCATCGGTATTATCAGGTTGAGTGGACCGATTGAAACAGATAAACAAAAACAGGCAGCTATTTTACAAATTTTATTTAAAGTTTTTAGGGCGAAATATTTATCCTCAGCTGATTTAAACACAAATAAAGAAAGGGAAGAGAGGTGTTGTCTTAAACCTTGGACTTTACACAGAGGCGTTGCTTTAGACAGTCATGGACAAGAAATAGACGATGTTTTGGCGGTTTATATGCCTGGTCCTCGAACTTTTACCGGCGAAGATTGTGTGGAAATTCATTGTCATGGAAGCAGGGTGATTTTAGAGACAGTCTTGGAAGCTTGTCTTAACGCCGGTGCAAGAATGGCACTTCCGGGAGAATTTAGTTACCGAGCTTTTATGAATGGACGTATCGACTTAGCACAAGCCGAGGCTGTTTCTGAACTTGTTTCCGCTTCTTCCGTTCAAGGGGCGAGGTTAGCAAAAGCTAAACTTGATGGTGCTTTTGGACAGCGAATCGCTTTATTGAAAGAAAAACTTTTAAGCCTTAAAGCAAAGTTGTGTGTTGTACTTGATTTTTCCTTGGAACTTTCAGGCGATGAGCTTGATAATGTTTCAGAAGCGGAAATAAAACAAAATATAGCCGAACTCGAAACCGGGCTTAAGGCGTTAACAAAGGCGTATCAAAGAGCCAGAGCTTGGCGAGACGGTTGTATGGTGGTTTTGGTCGGCTCTGTTAATGCCGGTAAATCAAGCCTGATGAATGCAATGCTTGGACGCAGACGTTCTTTGGTGCATGATATTCCGGGAACTACTCGTGATTATATCGAAGAAAGTATTAATCTTAATGGATTAAATGTGCGTCTTGTTGATACGGCGGGCTTGCGTCAGACCGATGATTTGGTTGAAGCCGATGGCGTTGAATTTAGTCGAGAACTTTTGAGCCAAGCGGATTATGTCTTGTTTGTCAAAGATGCATGTTTTGATTTAAGTGAAGAAGAAAAAGAACTGCTTTTAACACACCCCGATCATATTTTAGTTTTAAATAAACAAGATTTACTTGATACAAGTCGGTCTATAGTTTATGATGCTTGCAACACAAAGATATATATTTCTGCAAAAAAATCAGAAGGGATAGATACGCTCTTAGATGTTTTACATGAAAAGCTGTTGTTAAAGATGGAGCTTGGAAAAAGCTTTGAACAAAACTCTGATTTAGCCCCAAATCTAAGACAAAACAAGCTTATTCAAGCGGCATTGGAAGAGTTAAATCTATTTGATTTAGACTTGGAAAATAAGATGCCAATAGAAATTTTAAGTGTAAGAATTGATATTATTTTAGATAAGTTAGAAGAAATTATCGGAAAAACAGACTTAGACGAGGTCTTGGAAAAAGTTTTTGGAGATTTTTGTATAGGTAAATAGCATTTTTTATACACGCTATTCTTTTTTGTCTTGTCTGATAAGGCCAATCATTTATTTGACTTTTTAAGGTTTTTAAAGCACAACTCAAATCAATTCAAGACAACAGTTTTTTTGTTTTTGCGTTTTGTTGTGCAGTAATATTTTAAGGCGGAATTTTGACTTTTTTCCGTACTTATTCGATTGAAAATAACTTTGTAATAATATTAATGTTTAAGTTCTTTTATCTTAACATTCTCAATATTTGGGGTATGCATGGATAGTTTTGCTCTATTATTTTTATCTTTTGCCGGCTTTGCCGGGTTCTTGATGGCGTTTAGTCTCGGAGCGAATGATGTTGCCAATTCTATGGCGTCTGCCGTTGGTGCTAAAGCAATTACCGTTCGTCAAGCCGTTGTAATAGCAAGTGTTTTAAATATTGTCGGTGCGGTTTTTTTAGGTTCTCATGTTACTTCAACTATTTCTAACGGTATTATCCATGCCGGAATGATTCCTGATGCAAAAATTATCATGATCGGTATGTTGGCGTCTTTGCTCTCTGCCGGATTATGGGTGCTTGTTGCGACTTTTACGGGTTTGCCTGTTTCGTCGACACACTCTATTATTGGAAGCATTATCGGTTTTGGAATTGTTGCCGGTGGTGTTGACGCTATTCAGTGGAAAACCATTACTTATGTGATATTATCTTGGGTAGTATCACCTTTTTTTGGGGCATTAATTGCATTTTTAGTTTTTTCACAAATACGCCGCAGTATTTTATATAGTAAAGAAGTTCTCGCTAAAGCTCGCTTTTGGGCTCCTTGGTGGGTGGGTTTAACTGTTACTTTGGTTGTATTGTCTTTTTGTTATAAAACGCCTTACGGAAAATCTCTTCATCTTGGTCTTTTTCATGGTATTATTATTTTTATAGTGAGTATGGGTATAACTATTTTGGTTTCTTCTTACTATTTAGATAAAACCATGCCCAAAAGATCAAGCCCTGAACGAAGCAAACACGCCATTGTTGAATCGTTATTCAGGCGTATGCAGATGGGAACAGCTTGTTATGTTGCCGTTTCTCAGGGAGCAAATGATGTTGCCAATGCGGTTGCTCCTGTTGCGGCGATTTATGTAATTGCGACTACCGGAAGTTTAGGGGCAAAAGTTGATGTTCCAACTTGGCTTTTATTGATGGGTGGAGTCGGCATCGCTTTGGGTATTGTTTTGCTTGGGTATAAAGTTATGTCAACGGTTGGCGAAAAGATTACAAAAATGAATAATACGCGAGGGTTCGCCGTAGCATTTAGCTCGGCAACCACGGTATTAATGGCGTCTAACTTAGGTCTGCCTGTTTCTACGACTCATGCGGCGGTTGGTTCCGTTGTGGGGGTTGGTTTGGCTCGGGGGTTTGCTGCTGTTGATTTTAGAGTTTTAGGAAAGATAGTTCTTTATTGGCTTTTAACTTTGCCGATTGCAGCCTTTACATCTATCGTAATTTTTTACATATTAAGGTTGTTATTTTTGTAGTAGGTTAAATATTTTTATTCTTAATAATAATGATCTTAAGGAGTATTTATAATGATTCGCCTTCCTTTGTTTGGATTACTGTCTCCGCGTTCCCCTATGCTTGGGCTTATGAAACACTATGAGTGTATTGAAAAAGGAATGAAGCTTGTCGAAGAATCATTGGAATGTTATATTTTAAGTGATACTAACGGAGAATGTCGAGAGTTTCGCAGATTGCAAGAAGAGCTTAATCTTCTCGAAGAACAAGCAGATAAGATTAAACGTAATGTACGTAATCACCTTCCGGCTTGGTTAATGATGCCTGTTGATAGAACCCTTATCTTTTCTTATACAAGACATCAGGACGATATTTTAAACGAAGGACAACGAGCCTTACACTGGCTCTCTATGCGTCAATTTGTTATTCCCGAAGATTTGCAAAAAGACTTGATTTATTATATCGCCGAAGTTTACCAAAACGTTCAGCTACTTAAAATCGCTTTAACGCAAACAGTTGATTTCATTAATGGTGATGATATTGATCGTGAAACAACCAAGCAATCATGCAGAAATGTTAGAAAACAACATAAAATAGTTAATCAACAACGCCATAAAATAACTTATAAAGTCTATAACTCTGAAGTTATGGATTTTAAATCAATTTACCAGTTGATGAATTTTATCAGCAGTATGGATACGATAAGCCATAGTGCCGAAGATTGTGCCGAAACCTTAAGAGCTATGATTGCTAAATAAAGATTATTGCAAAATAGTTTCAAATAATTTCATTTTTAAAGTAGACAAAAAGACCTTTGAAGCAAGTAGTTTCAAAGGTCTTTTTTGTGATGAGTTTTATTTTAAAATTCAAGATTGTTTGGAGTACGAGGAAAAGGAATAACGTCTCTGATATTATTTATTCCCGTAATTAACATAAGCAAACGCTCAAAACCTAATCCAAAACCGGCATGTGGAACAGAACCGAAACGTCTTAAATCTAAATACCACCAATAATTTTCAGGGTCTTGTCCAAGATCTTGAATACGTTTGGTTAAAATATCAAGACGTTCTTCTCTTTGACTTCCACCAATAAGTTCACCTATACGAGGGACTAATAAATCCATCGCCGCTACTGTTTGTTGGTCGTCGTTAAGACGCATGTAAAACGCCTTAATTTGTTTCGGATAATCATAAACAATAACAGGTTTTTTAAAGTGTTGTTCTGTTAAATAGCGTTCATGTTCAGTTTGAAGGTCAAGCCCGTAACTTACGGGATATTCAAACTTAGCTTTTGTTTTGCTAAGAATTTCAATAGCTTCACTGTATGGGAGTTTGACGAAATCGCTTTGAACAATATGTTTTAAATGTTCAAGTAGACCGGGTTCAACAAACTTGTCAAAAAGTTCCATTTCATTGGGCAGCCTGGTCATGATACGATCTAAAACAGTACGAGTAATATCTTCGCCAAGCGTCATCATATCGTCTAAAGTAGCAAAGGCAGCCTCAGGTTCTATCATCCAAAATTCTGCGGCGTGTCTGTGGGTGTTTGAATTTTCCGCTCTAAAGGTTGGTCCGAAAGTATATACTTGTCCAAGCCCCATAGCGAGAGTTTCGGCTTCGAGTTGTCCTGATACGGTTAGGTTTGCTTCACATCCAAAAAAATCGTTTTCAAAAGGGTTCTCTTTGTTTTGAGGAATTTCGTTAGTGGGAAGAGTCGTTACTCTAAACATTTCGCCCGCACCTTCACAGTCAGACCCTGTTAAAATAGGGGTATGCACATGAAAATATCCACGCTCACGGAAAAATTCATGTACGGCAAAGGCGGCTTCTGAGCGTACTCTAAAGGCAGCTCCATATTTATTGGTTCTCGGACGCAGATGGGCGATTGTGCGTAAAAACTCGTCGGAATGACGTTTTTTTTGCAAAGGAAAAGTTTCAGGATCAGCCTCGCCAAATACTTTTAAGGTTTGTGCTTTAACTTCATAGCGCTGACCTTTTCCGGGTGATAAGACCAATTCTCCAACAACTTCAAGGCTTGCTCCGGTTCCGACTTTGTCAAGAGAGCTAAAGGCGGGGGTGTTTTCATCGACTATAACTTGAATATTGTTTAAACAAGAACCATCGTTGAGTTCAATAAAAGAAAAGCCTTTGGCATCTCGGCGGGTTCTTACCCAACCTGAAATTTTTATATCTTTTTGAGGCTCAGGCAGTTCCAAAGCCTGAGCAATACGAGTACGCATCATGAGATCGTGCATGAAAAACTCCGCAATCTAAATTTATTTTTGGGTTATATGGTGAAAGTTTAAAAAAGCTGAACTAGTGTTTGAACGAACGCTGACCGGTAAAGACCATAGCAACTTGGGGGCTAACTTCGTTTACGGCTTCGATTACTTCAAAGTCTCTTAAAGAACCGCCGGGTTGGGCTATTGCGGTTACTCCCTCGGCTGTGGCGGCGTCTACTCCGTCTCTAAAAGGAAAAAATCCGTCAGAAACCATTGATGAGCCAATCAGTCCGCCTCTGGCTTCGTTTGTTCTTGTTTGAATATCGGCTAAAATTGCCGCATAGTTAGGCTCGCTTAAAGCTTTTCGTTTAAGTTCGTAAATAGAAAGGCGATGTTCGTTAAATGATAGTAAGTCTGCATATTTAGTATAGGCTTTGTGGGCGGCTATTTCTATACAGCCTATTCTGTCTTGTTCTCCTGTTCCTATTGAGACGGTTGCACCATCTTTAGCGAAAATAACCGAGTTAGAACTTACTCCCGCTTCAACCGCCCAAGCAAAAAATAAATCTTCGGCTTCTTTGGTTGTGGGTTTGCGTGCCGAAACGCTGACTCCGTCTTTTTCCGCAGTGGCAGGCAGGAAGTCGACTACGCTACGAATACGGTTTAAGAAAGATTTTTGAATAATCAAACCACCGTCGCACAAAGATTTTATATCTAAAAACGGAGTTGTGTTATAAGTTTGAAGTTCGCCTAAACGAGGGATTTTAATAATACGCAGGTTTTTGCGGGCTTTTAAAATTTCTAAACTACCTTCTTCAAACTCAGGAGCGGCAACAACTTCGTAATAAGCGGAATTTATTAATTCGGCACTTTCTTTATTAAGCGGACGGTTAACGATAACTGCTCCGCCAAAAGCGGCTATTCTATCGCCGAGGTAAGCCTTTTCAAGGGCATCTTCCAATGAGTCATTGCTCCAAGCGGCTCCGCAGGGGTTGTTGTGTTTTAAAATTAAAGCGGCGGGACGTTCATGGAGATATTGTAAAATATTTGCTCCGTTATCAACGTCGGTTAAGTTGGTTTTTCCCGGGTGTTTTCCGGCTTGAAGCATTTGGGCTTCGGTTAATGCAGAACACAAGCCCATTCCGGCCTTGCGAAATTCTATTCCACCGGCATTAAAAGAACCTTCGACAAGTTCGTATAACGCAGCCGGTTGATCCGGGTTTTCCCCATAGCGCAACCCTTTTTCTTCGTTGTCAATATTCCAAGTACGTTTACGATATTTTAAGGTTTGTTCTCCGAGACTTATTGTTAAATCAGATGGGAACGGGTCTTCCTGTAACTTTTTATACATATCTTTAAGATTTGCAGGATTGGTTAAAGGCGTTGTGCTTTTCATTTTTGGTTTTACTCCGGTTCATTTGTAATCTGAATATGACTTAAAAATTAAAGCATTATCTGAAAAATGTTTTAATTGTTCAGAGTGTAACATAAACTTAATGAATGAGCAATTTTCATTTGAAGCTAAAAGAATTTTGTCGTATAACTATTATATTAAGCAAACATGGTTTCCTTTATAAAGGCACTCCAAAAAACACGAAATAATAAGCCACTAGACTGGCTTTGCCTGTCTGTGGACTTTGGGATCGAAATAAAGGGGAAATTTATTTTTCCTGTAAAATTATTGGTTTTGGGGCTTAAAACGTTTTATGCTATGTACATGCAGAGCATAAAACGATAAAAAAGCATGCAAAACGAAGTTGTGAAATGGTCTTAAACAGGGTTTAAAAGGATAAAATATGGAACGTATGTTATTAAAAATGGCGGCTCAGCTAAATTCACTTGACGAAGCTTCGTTAATGAACTTGTGGCAGGAGCTTGCAGAAAAAGTTGAAGACTTTGAACCGACCAAACGTTGGGAGGAACAAGCTTTGGCTTTAGGCATGATCCAAGCTTTACACATGAAGAATCAGCTTTTTAACTATAATCTTGCGACGTTACATCGGAAAGATAAAGATATGGCGGAAGATGTCAATTTTTTAGCCGGTTTTGATAGAAAAAACACAAAGCAAAAAGACAGCGAAAGCTCGGAAAGCAACGACAAAGAGCCTTTAGTTCAGTGCAAAGTTTTGCAATTCAGACCGAGAGATTGAGACCATTCCGTTTAACACATAAATATAATAGCGTATTTTTTCAACATACGCCACGGCTTCGTTTCCTCGACAAAAACCATATTTTGTTTGAGAGTAATATTCTTCTTTAGTTAAAAGCGGATAAACTTTTTTGAGTTCAAGCCAAGTTTTTCCCGTTCCACCCATTTTTTTAGATAAGGCAATCGCATCTTGAAGGTGTGCAGGGCCTTGGTTATAGGCGGCGAGCGTAAAGAACCAACGATCCCAATATTCCAAGTCCATTTTTTCAAGCTCTGCCCACAATATTTTTAAATATTTAGCTCCCGCGTCGATGCTGGCAGTAGGGTTAAGTGGGTCAACGTTAAGTCTTTGTGCCGTTGCTTGGGTAAATTGCATAAGACCAAGCGGACCGTAAGCACTTTGGGCGTTTGGATCAAAGCGAGACTCTTGATAAATCAGGGCAACAAGTAAAAAAGGGTTTACATCATAACGACTTGCGGCTTTGCTCAAACTTTCTTTATATTCCGGAAGGTTTGAGTGAACGGTTTTGGCTAAATCGTGTAGGCTTGCCCATGGCGGTGTTCCTGTGGGTAGAAATCCGAAATATTTTTCTTCAAGCTTTGAGATATAGTTATCTTGCCCGAGTTCTTCCCAAAAAGCATAGAGCTTTGGGAAAAAGTCAGGGTTGTCATAACGCCAAATCCAACGGTAGTTAGCTTGCTCCCCGCCTTTAAACGAAACTTTAAGATTGGGAAGAAAAGGTTGCCAGAGTTTTGTGCTGTATTCATCAAGCATTCCACTGTCTTCATCAACAAAAGGACCTTGTTGAATATCAATCGAAGTATTGACATTTAGCGGTTCATCAAGGCTTTTTTCCACTTGAGTTACTAGTAAAGATAAAGATTTTGAGACATTTTTATACCAAGTTTTGTCTGATTCTTCTATCTCTACGCTAATAATTTTTCCTGAGTTAGGGCTGAAATAAACTTGACCGGAAGTGAGTTCGTCGCCGTCTTCATAAGTTAAATCTCCGGCAAAACCTATCACCAGGTCGACCTTGTCTTTGCGTAAAAGTTCTATGGCTTCTAAGCGAGAGTCAACGCTTTCATAGATTATATTCAGGTTATATTTTTCAGCAAACAAGTCTAAAAGTTCTTGTTCAAACCCAGGGCCATAAGGCGATAGTTTGCTTACTATACGCTCGGCGGTTGGGGCGGCAACACGCAAAGTAAGTTCTTTGTCGTGAGTTTGGCTATATTTGTTAAAGGTAAAGTTTTTTATGTTGATATATTCGTTAAATTCTTGTGGAGCAAGATCTTCCCAATAAATATAAGTAGTTATACTAAGAGGAATCGCAATAAAAAATAATAAAACGCCACAAAACTCCAAGGGAGTAAAAATTTGTCTGATAAATGCAATAAGGCGGTTAACACTTGTTTTTTTGTTCATATATTAATTACCGGTATAACCGGATTTTTATGTTTTATATTAAGTTAGACAGGTTAAAAAAGATAGGTTTTGTTGGATTTAGTTTTTTTTGAAGCAAAAATTTTAGGGTTTGAGTTATTATTATATAACCCTTGAGTTTGAGTTAGTAAAGAGGAAAAGTTTTTAGTTTAACTACAGTGATATTAATGCGTTAGTTTTATGCAGAAATTTTACCCCAAGAAAAAGCAAAAGATTTCACTGGAATAATTGTAAAAAAAAAAATATACTGGTTTTGTTAATTTGTTTTTAGGCTATTTATTAAGGTTTTTTAAACTTATTATTTAGATATAAGATTATGTTTTTATTCGATTAAATTTAATGTGCAAAAGTTTTATACAGTGTTTTTTAATTTTGATTATTGTTGTCTTGCACAAAGTTTAAGCGTTTTGTATACTGCGATGCGGTTAATCGCACACAAGGTTTGCTAAGGAGTGAATAGATGTCAAATTTGGTGATTATAGGAACTCAGTGGGGTGATGAGGGTAAGGGAAAAATCGTTGACCTTTTAACTCATGACGTTAACAGCATAGTTCGCTTTCATGGTGGCAATAATGCGGGCCATACTGTTATTGTTGGTGATAAGAAATATGTCTTACACCTTATTCCTTCCGGTATTTTACATGCAGGGAAACAGTGTCTTATCGGTAACGGAGTTGTGCTTGACCCTGCGGCTTTGTGTATTGAAATAGATGAACTGGCGGCTCAAGGTATTTGCGTTACCCCAAGTAATCTTAAAATCAGCTATAAAACCCATATTATCATGCCTTATCATAAAGTTGTCGATCAGGCACGCGAAGCTCATAAAGCCGGGAACAAAATAGGAACAACAGGACGCGGAATTGGTCCTTGTTACGAAGATAAAGCCTCTCGCATAGGTATCAGAGCAACAGACTTGGCAGACGAAAAACTCTTGAAAGACAAAATAGTTAAAGCTTTGGAAGAAAAAAATATTTTATTAAAAAATTTGTATAATCAGCCTCCGCTTGATCCGCAAGCTGTTTTAGACGAAGTTTTACCTTTTGCGAAACGTTTGGTTCCGTTTTTGGCAGATGTTAGCACAGAGCTAGATAACTGCTTTAAAAAAGGTGGCAAGGTGATGTTTGAAGGTGCTCAAGGTGTGCATCTTGATATTGACCACGGAACTTATCCTTTTGTTACTTCTTCTAACTCTGTTGCCGGAGCCGCGGCTGTTGGTGCCGGAACTTCGCCTCAAAAACTTGAGAGAGTTGTGGGAATAGTTAAGGCTTATACGACCAGAGTCGGAGCCGGTCCTTTCCCCACCGAATTAGACGATAAGGTCGGAGAACACTTGCAACAAGTCGGGCATGAATACGGAGCAACCACGGGACGCAAAAGACGTTGCGGTTGGTTTGACGCTGTGATTGTCAGGGAATCTGCACGTTTATGTGGTTTAACCGAACTTGCCTTTACTAAGCTTGATGTTTTGAGCGGTTTAGAAACCTTAAAAATTTGTACTTCTTATGAATATCAAGGAAAAACAATAAATTATCCTCCTCAAATAGAAAACGCACTCGCTCAAGTTTCACCTGTTTACGAAAGCATGCCGGGTTGGAACGAAGATATTACAAAGGCGAAAAAGTGGAGTGAGTTACCGATAAATGCCCAAAATTATATTAAGCGTTTAGAGGAATTGATAGGAGTAAAAGCCTCAATGGTCTCTGTCGGTCCGGAGAGAGATGAAACGATTATTTTAGGTAATTAGTTTTTTCTTAAAACTTAATTTGAGGCTTGGTTTTTCCCTTTAAATTGATTATCGGGTTTAACTGAGCCTTTGTTTTATATAAAATTTTTAAAGCAAATAGATGTAATAATGGCAACAAATAAAAAAAATACGCATAAAACAAATAAACCTGATGTTGAAGAAAATATTGATGCTGCCTTGGTTCAGCGTGAATATTTTCGCAACTTGAGTTTAAACATTTTATCCGAGCGTTTTTTTAGAGTGCGTGAATTGTTTTTACGTTTGACAGTCAACACTCCTCAAGCTTTATTGATTGAAGGGGGAACTAGCCTTGAGCGACTTGGAGCGGCTTTGTTTTTAGGGGCTTTGTTAAATTGTGAAGCGGATAAGCAGGTCGATTCTGTTTCGCCTTTACTTTTAGTAAACCCTGAGCCCTCAACGGAAAAGATAGAAAAACCGTGTTGTAAGTGTAATGCTTGCAAGTTGTTTATGTGTGGAGAACACAGAGACCTGATTTTATTAGACGGACGCTTTGAATCCATCAAAATAGAGGCGGTTCGAGACCTGCGAAACAGCCTTGGAACTCGCCCGAATAACGCCTCAAAACGTATAGTAATTTTTTCGGAAGCTCATAATTTGGTAGATATGGCCGGGCAAGCTTTGTTAAAGACTTTGGAAGAGCCTAAAACTCATACGCTTTTTATTTTATGTACTTCTCAGCGAGAAAGACTTTTACCTACTTTAGTTTCAAGAAGTTGGGTAATTACCTTGCCTTGGCAACATCCACACGGTGAAAGCGAGAGTGTTTTATTGTCTGAAAATATTGATGAATCGCTAAGCTCAGAGATTGAACTAAAAAAGATAAAAGAACTGGAACAGGCTTTTATTAATATGATTGGCGAAGATACAAATTATGTGAACCTCAATACACCGAGTTGGCTACAACTTAGTTCTCAAAAGGGCTATTTTGACAAGTATTTGGGTTTGGCGTTTGTAAGTCATTGTCGACGTGAGCTTTGTCTGGCACTTGGTTTGGGAGATTTATCTTTAAACCAGAATATAGAACAAGAGGCAAAACACAAACCTAAAAAACTTTCTTTACTGGCAGCTTTATTGTCGGTTTTAGATAAACAATTTCTTTTAGATGTGTCTGTTTGCCTTGACGAAGCCGAAAGCGACTTGACCTATGGGCTTAATCCGAGCTTGGTTATGGATTGTTTTGCCACAAAACTATTTTTAACAAAGCGAAATTTATATTAATTTAAAATGATAATAAGTGAACAATTTTGAACGAAAGAAGTTTATTGAAAGTTTATTCTTTTATATTTAACTGTTTTGTGTTATTTTTTAGCAATGATGTGTAATCTTTAATAAATAAAAATCATTGAGGCAATTTATGTTAAAAAAAATATTTCCTGTTGTGCTGATGCCTGTTTTGGTTGTTTTATTGTTTAACTTGGTTGTTTTTTCAAGGGCTAACGCAGAAACAAAATCAGACTCCATGATAGAAAATGCTCTTGAAAGAGAGTCGTTAAAAGTTGGTTTTTCCACTTTTGTACCTTGGGCGATGCAAGATAAAAATGGCGAATTTATTGGCTTTGAGGTTGATGTTGCTCGTAAGTTGGCAGCAGACCTTGGGGTAAAACTTGAACTTGTACCTGTTAAATGGGCGGGAATTTTACCGGCTTTATTAACGGGACAATTTGATATTATTATTGGTGGAATGAGCGTTACAACCGAGCGTAATTTAAAAGTAAATTTTACTGTTCCCTATGATTTCGCAGGGCTTTCTTTAGTTGCCCACAAAGCAAAAGCAGAAAATTTAAAAACATTAAACGATTTTAATAAGGCGGAGTGTTTGATTGCCGCCAGAACCGGAACAAGTGCGGCATTTAGTATAAAGTTGGCATTGCCCAAGGCAAAGCTTCTTTTATTTGACGAAGAAGCTCAGGCGGTTCAAGAACTTTTAAACGGAAGGGTACACGCCTTTGTTTCGGGTGAACCTTTGCCGTCTGCTATGGTTTTGGAATATCCCGATAAACTTTTTATTCCTGAAAACGCAGAAATTTTTGCCAAAGAGCCGGTTGCTTTCGCTATTCGCAAAAATGATTTTGATTCGTTAAACGTTTTAGATAACTGGGTGCGTCGCCAAGAGTCTTTGGGCTGGTTAGCCGAACGCAGACATTATTGGTTTAAAACTGATGAGTGGAAAGATAAAATTAAATAAACAAGGGCGATTTGGGTCTCTTTTCGCGTATCTTCAAATTTCAGATATAATATTACTGTTGTGTCTTGGCGTTGGGTTTTGGTTTTTGTCGTTTAATTTTCACACAGACGAGCATACGGCAAAGAACGTATTTTTGACATCTTGGTTGTGGAATTGGTTTACTCTCGAACTGCCCGAATATCTATTAATCAAACAGGCGGACGGAACTTTTAAACTTGGCGTTTTGGGCGTTGGTTTGTTTAATACTTTAAAAGTTAGTTTTTTTGCGAGTTTTTTGGCTTTTTTAGTCGGGGCTTTGATTACTTTTGGACGTTTTTCCGGGTTAAAGTTTTTGGTTATGTATCTTAATAGCTATGTAAGCTTGGTGCGTAACTTGCCGCCTTTGGTTTTTCTTCTTGTGTTACATTTTTTTTTCAGCATACATTTTTTGCCGAGTTTGTCGGAATTTAAAGTTTTGTCTTGGTTAAATTTAGAACATACACAAAACCTTAATTTTATATCGGCGGTTTTAGCTTTAAGTTTGTATGAAGCGGCGTATATTTCTGAAATTTTACGAGGGGCTATGTCCGCCGTTTCTCCCGGACAATGGCAAGGGGCTTATTCTCTTGGTTTAGGGCGTTTTACTTGTTTAAGAAAAATAATTTTACCTCAGGCTTTTCGTTATTCTCTACCTTCATTGAGCGGACAACTTATTTCTTTGGTAAAAGATTCATCAATTTTATCAATTATTTCCATTCAAGAATTAAGCTTTCAGGCAACAGAACGTATGGCATCAAGCCATAAGGTTTCTGAACTTTGGCTTGGTGTTGCTTTTTTATATTTAATTGTTAATCTAACTCTTTCTTTTATTTCTAAACGGTTAGAGCGTAGTTTTAAGTGGCAAATATAAAATTTTATAAGAGAAAAAAATGCTTGTTTTATCTGGTATAAAAATTGCTTAAAATAGTTGTGTCTGTATTTTGACAATTTTTACCCGTTGCGTCTGCTTCAGTTTTTTATAGACTTTTAAAGTAGATAGTTTTTA
Organism: Desulfovibrio litoralis DSM 11393; assembly: GCF_900143255.1. Lineage (NCBI taxonomy): Bacteria > Pseudomonadati > Thermodesulfobacteriota > Desulfovibrionia > Desulfovibrionales > Desulfovibrionaceae > Desulfovibrio > Desulfovibrio litoralis. The sequence goes on along the minus strand of NZ_FRDI01000014.1, from coordinate 49,397 downwards.
TTCGGAGTGTTGTATGTTTTTGAAAAGCGGCAAATATGTTGTGATATTATCTTTGTTTTTATTTTTACAGGCTTGTTCCGGTCGCAATCTTGTTCCCGCTCAGGGAAATTTTAATAGCGGAACAGAACCGTCTGTTGCAACCTCTTCAGAATTTGGAACTGTTATTAGAGTCGGTCAGGCTGAAGTTTTAGACCCTTTAGTTCCTCGAAGCGGTATTATCGGAGCGACAACCAATCTGATTTTTGGGCGTGCAGGAACAATACCAAGTGATGGTATCGAGCTTACCGTTCAAATGGATAGTGGGGAACTTGTAACGGTTATGCAGTATAACGATGAATACTTTGAAGAAAACGATCGTGTTCGTGTGGTTTATAACCCTGATGGTTCTGCTCGTGCATTACACTAAAGATAAAATTTTTGCTAAGCCTCTTGTTGCTTGATTAAAAGCTTGTAAAATTAAATAGTTGAGGCTATTACACAATAGTCTCAAAGTGGCTTAAGACGTTTATGCTATGTGTATACAGAGCATAAAAGATAAAAAGTACGCAAAACGGAGTTTTGCAATGGTCTTTATTTAGATGAATAAAGTTGTTCTTCCCTTACATGGTGGCGAGGCGTTGTCTCTTGTTGCCAAACGTGGTTTTTCTCTTAATGAGCTTTTAGATTTTAGCTCGAATACTTTTTTTTCCGTGCGTGATTTAACGCAAACGCTAGCAAGTAAAACAGAGGTTGAACTTGGTCATTACCCTGATCCGGAAAATTTTTTCTTGTCCTCTGCCTTAGCTTATTATGAGTCGGTTGCGTTTGAAAATATTTTAGCAACTAACGGTTCATCAGAACTTATCCATTTAATTTTCTTAGCTCTTAAGCCGAAAAAAGTTTTGTTAATCGGCCCAGTTTTTAGCGAATATCCCAGAGCGTGTGAAATCTTTGGAGTGGATTTTGAGGTTTATACTCCGCCAGAGGAACAAGCTTTTGATTTTCTTGCTGATGACTTAAAACATATAAAAGAGCGTTCGTTTGATTTAATGATTTTTTGTTCTCCGAATAATCCCGCCGGAGCAACATATTTAACGGTTTCTGAATTAATCGAACAAGCAAACGCCAAATATGTATTATGGGACGCAAGTTATAAAGATTTTTTATACGGCGAGAGTTCGTTTGAACTTTATTCAAAAATAATACAAGACTCTGTTTTAAATAAAAAACTTTTATGTTTATGTAGCTTGACCAAGTTTTTTGCTTGTCCCGGAATACGCCTTGGTTATTTGATTGCACATTCTGAATTGGTGGGGCGTTTAAGAAAAGTGCAAAATTTTTGGGCGATTGGGTCTCATGCCGCAACGATAGGACAGGTTTTAATTGAAAATGTTGCGTTGTATCGAAGCTATTTAGATGAATTAAAAATATTGAAAAAAAAATTTCATAAAACTTTATTGGAAACCGAAGCCTTTGACAACTTGTTATCAGGTCCATCGTTTATTACGGCAAAGCTTAAAAGTAGGAAGTCTTTCTCTATTAATACAGGTAGTTATAGTTTTTTTGTGAAGGAAAAATTCTTAGAAAAGGGAATTATTTTAAGGTGTTGCGATAATATATTAGGTATGCCCCCGGGATATTTGCGTATGCAGGTTAGAGACGAGCAATCTATACAACGCTTAAAACAGGCGTTTTTGGACTATCTATCTGATATTTGTTAGTTTATGAATAGGGGTATGTTTATATCTTAAACAGTGTTAAATTGTCCTTTAAATACGTTAAAATAGCCTTTTAGAGTCTTGACCATAATATAAAATTAGTGTAATTTATATAAATGACATGGGACTGGGATAAACTACAAGAAAAAAAAGAACGCCAAAATAAAAGTTCAAAAGAAATCAATAACTCATTTGACGAAGATTCATCGGAGTTTAATTGGTTAAATAATGTTGGTGTTGGCTTGCAAAAACACCGATATAGATTTTTGTTTTTTATTATTTTTGGTATTTTATTTTCTTGGGGGTTAAGCGGGTTTTATAAGGTAAAGCCCGATTATGTCGGTTTAGTCTTGCGGTTTGGGCAGTTTAATAGACAGGTAAGCGGTGGTGGGTTTCATTATCATTTACCATATCCTATTGAAAATGTTGTATTGTTGAATATTAAAGAAAAAATATCAACAAAAGAAACAGATGCATTATACCCGACTAAAGATGGACGAATTTTTGGTGTTAGAGCCTTAGCCGAGTATAAAATCAGCGAGCCTGAAAAGTATCTTTTTAGAACAACTGATCATATGCAACGCTTAAAAAGCATGACCGATGCGGTCTTGTTAAATTTTATACGTAGTAATACCCTTGAATATTTGATTTCTTTGTCAAAAGATAAAGTTGAAGCAAGTGTGAAACAAGAACTTGAACGCCTTTTGAAAAAAAGTGATGTTGGGTTAGTGGTTTCCTCGGTTCATATATCTTGGTTTGGTCTACCAAAAGAGCTTGAAGGAGTTCGAAGAGAACTTCATACAGCTTTGGAAAACAGTAAAACCGTACTGGATAAAACACGCAGTGAAGCTTTCGAACTTGTTAATTCGGGAAAGCAAAAAGCGGCAACAATATTAAATAGTGCAGACTTAAAACAACGTGATGCACGAATAAGATTTGAAGCAAATATGAACAGGGTTAATACGCTGTTACCTTTTTATATAAAAAATAAGCAATTATTATTGAAAAATTTGTTTATAGAAGAAATGCAAGGGGTTTTGACTCCATTTGATGAAAGTAAAATGTTTTCACCAGATATAAAACAAGAGAGCATGAGCATAGAGAACGGTGTTTCTCGAAATGATATTACAAAGACTGTTAATGCTAACAAATTTGTAAATGCAACTTTGAAAAACCTTGGTGAAAACGCTACTAGAAAGGAGAAATAAATTGACGATAAAAGGCATTGGTGTTGTTTTAGCCGTTGTGTTTATCTTATTTTTTTCCTTTTCTCAGGTCTTTTTTATTATCCCGGAAGGACAGTTGGCTGTAAAAAGTGAACCTTTTTCAAGTAATAATAAAAAAAGTGTTTTATATCCGGGCTTGCATTTTTCTTTACCTGTTTTTCATAAAATACTTCTGTTGGATAATCGCATATTGTCTTCCGGCGTATATTCTCAAATTATTAAAAGTTCAGACGGATATGAGATTGCGATCAGCACTCAACTTGACTGGGCTGTGAGTAATCCTGTTTTGTTTGTTAATAATTTTAACAAGATAGACGATGGAAAAAAATATATTAATATTGAAGTAAATAATTTTTTATCTCAAAAATTAAAGCTATTAACTAAAGAACAGCTAATCGCCAGCGGTTTTTCAGATTCTATTTCTTATATTTTAGGTCAATCTCATTCTCATCTTAATTCTCTTGGTATCACTTTGGTCGATATACGTCTTCAAAATATCTCCTACTCTATTATAGACCAAAAAAATATAGTTAATGATATGCACAATGAATATCAAACATTGATGGCTTCTAACCAAAAGAAGCTAAATACGGAGGTGGCTGAAATTCAGCAAAAAGCTTCACTAGAGCATCAGCTTATTTGGAAGCAAGTTAAAGACCAAGTACGTCTTAAAGAAACTTTAACTGTATTGGAAATAAGTGAAGCTTTAGCAAAAAGCACGGACGACCAAAAAAAAATATATGAATTTATAAAAATTTTAGATTTATATAAAAATATTTTGTCCAATCGTTCCGTAGAATTAAATCTAAATAACAGTGGTCTGTTATCATTTTTAGAAGAAAAGTTATTAAACAGCATCTTGCATAATTAGTAATCGTTACTAAATAGTTTCTGTTCGGGTGTCCGAACAGCTTAATGAGTAATACTTGTTAAGCCTAGGGTTACTATCGAATTTGTTAATTTTAAGTTAATTAAAAAACCTATTTTTGATAGTTTGTGTTTTTTCAATATATATATATGGCAGGAGAAATCTGTGTTTACTTTTGATGAGATTTTTGAACGTATTAAATTGGCTACCAATACTCGCACTCAAGTTGAAATTGCGAATGTTTTAGATATAAGACAGTCGAGCATTTCTGATGCGAAAAGACGTAACTCTGTTCCGTCAGATTGGTATATGAAGCTTTTTGAACGCTTCGGTTTAAACCCTGATTGGCTAAAAACCGGTAGTGGTCCAATGTATTTAAGAACTGCTCAGGGCTATGTGCCTACTGATGCTCCCGCAGGGTTGCAGCTTAAAGAGAGCATGTCTAAATATAGTGATCCTGATGCAAAGTGTGTTGTAAGACCTGTTCATATTGCACAGGGCGTTGACGCTACTGACTTAGTTCAGGTTGGACGTATCAGTTTGCCACAATCGTTTGCGGAAGACGGCGTTTTGATTATACGCAATGAAAGTACGGCTTTTGAACCGGTTATTCATAAAGGTGCTTATGTTGGTTTTGATACTAATTGTAAGCGTGTTGTTTCCGGTGAGCTTTATGGAGTTTCTCTTCCATATGAAGGCGTAACCTTACGCAGAATATTCTTAGACGAAGGTGCAAATCGCTTTGTTTTAAGAACAGGAAATAGCGAACACCCGGAACAATATATGTTAATAGAACAAAGTATGGAGCGCATTGTTGGACGTTTGGCTTTTGTTTTACAGCGTTATTAAAATAGTGTTTGTTTCTTTAATATTTAACTAGTTAAATATCCCGATGTAGTGATTACGTCGGGATATTTTTTTTTTGAATTTTTGTCTGTAAAAGTTGATGTTTTTTGTGTCTTAAAACGTTTGATGCTATGTGCATAAATAAAAGCATGCAAAACAGAGTCTTGCAATGGTTTTGAGAATGAACCTTTTTATAGTTTAAAAGGCTTTATGGTTTTCATGTAGAAACTCATAAAAGACAAACGCAAGAGTGCAAAGCTTATTTTACGATACTCTTATGATAATAAGCTAACAAAAAAAGCCCCCGAAAGAATTCGGAGGCTTTATAATCATTATAGTTTTATTATAAACTATTTATTCATAGGATCGATATCAACACGACGGTTTAAACGTCTGCCTTCTTCTGTAGCATTGCTGTACTTAGGCTCTGTTAATCCGTAACCACGAGTGGTCATCTTGTCTGAAGAAACACCTTGTTTTACGAGATATCTCTTAACAGAGTCAGCACGACGGATGGAAAGACCCATGTTGTATTGAGCTGAACCGATGTTACAGGTATGACCGGCAATAGAGAAGTGATTGTTTTGAGCTTTTAACATACCGGCAACTTCGTCTAAGATAGCAGCAGACTCAGAAGTTATTACATCAGAGTCAAAGTTGAACAATACGCTACGTAAAACAATTTTTCCACCATAGTTATAGAAAACGTCGGCAACAAACTTATCAACAGCGGCATCGCTAGTTAAAAGTTCTTTTGCGTCCACTTTAACGGTACAAGCGTTAAGAGCAGCGATTTGATCTAAAACTTGTTTGCCTTTTACGGTATCAGCTAAAGAAATGATGTGGAAACATACATTAGGGTTAGCTGCGTAAACGCTTTGAGCTTCTGCAACAGGGTCGTTACCTTGGTTGCTTTCACCGTCGGTTACTAAGATGATAGCAGCAGGGCGAGCCATTGTGCTTGCAACAGGAGCAAAAGAATCAATGCCGTAACCCATTGGGGTAAAACGAGCATAAATATCTAGGTTGCTCTTAAGAGAAGCGATTGCACCGTCCATTTTAGCTTTGTCATAAGGTGCAATAGTAAGAACTTCGCTGAAAGGAGCAAAAGTATGTAAGCCACCAGCATAACCAAGATCAGGAATGCGGTTGTTTACTCTTTTTAGAACTTCTTTTGCGAGTTCGGTTTTGTTGAGTTTTACTTCTTTGTTAGTCATCATCATAGAACCAGATTGGTCAACAAAGAAAGTAAAAGAATCAACCTTTCTTACCGCTTGCCCACTTTGGGCGAATACGGAACTTACGCAAAGCATGAGCATTGCGATCACTAAACTAAGAATTTTAGCCAATTTCATAAGCTTCCTCCAATTTATTAAACTTTCTAATCTATCAGTTTACCTATGCACTTTGAAAATTACCCTAAGTAAAACAAAAAAGCAAGAAATATCTCATCTTGATTTTTTTATTTTAGTTTGAGTAGTAAAAAAATGCTTTACGAATGTTTTTGTTATTACCACAACTTATTTAATGATAAAAGTATTTTTTTTGCAATTATTTAGATAAAAATCAAATAAATTATTTATTACGTTTTATTTTATTTTTTTAGTAAAATATTTGTTGTTGTGTAAAACTTTAGGCTTGTTGCCTTTTATTTAAAATTGCGGTTTTGAGTGTTTCGTCAAATATCGGTACAGGTAGGAAGATTTTTTGCATATCGTCTTTCGTAAATTCTTTATTTACCAAGATAATTGCTTGCGTGATTAAATGAGATACGTTTTGACCAATAGCCGAAATAGATGCAATTTTATCGTTGACCCAGGCGATTTGAACAAAAGCGTCATTTTCTCCCAAACATTTTGCAAAGATATTGTCTTTAAATTCGGCTGTTGATATTTGAACGGTTTTTCCTTGTGTTTTTAGTTCGGCGACCGAGTTGCCTACTTTTATTAACTCTATATCTCCGTAAATACAGCTTGAAACGTGTTTAATCTTGTAATCTGTGTGCTCTTTTAATATGTGGTTAACAGCGATCATCGCTTGTTGTTCTGCGATATGTGCCATCATTATTTTGCCATTAACATCGCCGATAGCGTAAATATTAGGAATATTTGAAGTGCAATTTTCGTCGGTTTCGATAAAACCTCGTTGATTGAGGTTTATACCAATTTCTTCAAGTCCAAGCCCTTGACTAAGAGGTTTTCTTCCTATTGCAACCAAAGAAAACTCCGCTTTTAGTTGATTTCCGTCTGCAAAGGTTAAAACGCTTTCATCATCAACCGTTACAAGCGATACGACTGGCTTTCCGATATGTAGTTCCCAACCCTTTTCAATTAGTTGTTTGCTTAATCTTTCACTTATTGTAGGTTCTTCGGTGGCGGCTATTCTATCTCGTCCTTCTACCATGATAATTTTTGTTCCAAGGCGATGAAAAAAAGAACCAAGTTCAATTCCTATTGCCCCGCCTCCTAAAATAATCAGGTCTTTTGGTGCTTTTTTAAGGTTGATAATACTTGATGATGCGAGAACAGAACCGCCATCGGGGCGAATATTGGGAAGGGCAACCGGAGCACTTCCGGTTGCAATTATTGCGTTTTTAAAACTTAGCTCTTGATTTTCACCTGATAAGACTATGTTTAATTTATTTGTTTTGATAAAATTTGCTTTGCCTTTTAAGATGATTACACCCAAAGCTTCAAGTCTTTCCGCTGTTTCTTGTCGCAATATTGCAATCAGTTCATCTTTTCTTTGCTGAATTTTTATTAAATCATAATTCATTAAAGAATGTTCAAGTTTGTCTTGTTGTTGATAATTTAATTGTTTTAAAAAATCCGTTTGAGAAAGCAGGTGTTTAGTGGGAACACAACCGGAGTTTAAACAGGTTCCTCCGATAAATCCTCTTTCTATCAAGACAACTTTTAAACCTTTTTCGGCGGCGACTTGAGCGGCTTTAATGCCTGCCGCTCCGGCACCGATAATTGCAAGATCACAGTTCATAGGTCAACACCATATCCCGAGCGGCTTTTGTTTCGTCCATTCGCTTACGAGGTAAGTTTTGCGGAGCGTCGTGTAATTGTTGAGGGTTTTTCTCAGCAATCACGGCAATATCAGATAAAACTTGTATAAGTCTGTCCAACGTGTCTTTGCTTTCTGTTTCTGTGGGTTCAAACATCATACATTCTTTAACAATAAGCGGAAAATAAATTGTTGGAGCGTGGATATTTTGATCAAGCATGGCTTTGGCAATATCAAGGGCTTTTACGTCTTTATAATTTACTGCCGAAGCAACAAACTCGTGCATACAGATTCTATTATAAGGAATTTCCAAAACTTTTTCCAAAGCAACCCTTAAATAGTTAGCGTTTAAAACAGCGTATTCAGACGCTCTGGTTAAACCTTCTTTTCCGAGGCGTAAAATATATGCCAACGCTCTTAAACAAACGGCAAAATTTCCATGGAAAGGAGCTACTTTGCCTATGCTTAATTCTGATGTTTGTTCTAAATAAAAATGATTGTCTTTAGTTTTTTGTACTCTTGGTGTCGGTAAAAAAGGAATAAGTTTTTCGATTACACCAACGGGACCGGCACCGGGACCGCCACCGCCATGTGGGGTTCCCATGGTTTTGTGAAGGTTTAGGTGAACAACGTCAAAGCCCGCATCTCCGACTCGCATTTTTCCCATAATTGCATTAAAATTTGCACCATCATAATATAAAAGTGCATCTTTAGATCTTAATAATTCAACAATTTCAGGCAGATTTTTTTCAAATAAACCGAGCGTATTCGGACAAGTCATCATTAAAGCGGCAACATCATCATCTAAGACTGTGGCTAAGATACTTGGGTCAATAATACCGTCTTTTGAAGGGATATTTACAACCTCATAACCTGCGAGTGCGGCGGTTGCGGGGTTTGTTCCGTGGGCGGAATCGGGGCAAATAACCTTGGTTTTTTTATTGCCTTTGTGTCTATGATAAGCGGCAATCAGCATAATTCCCGTAAGTTCGCCTTGAGCTCCCGCCATGGGTTGTAAAGAAAAGGCTTTCATACCTGTTAATTCATTGAGCAGGGTTTCTAAAGTCCAGACCGCTTCCAAAGCCCCTTGGGTAAAAGGAGCGGAGCTTTCAAATTCAGCCGCAAAAGGGTGGATATTGGCAAAGCCCGGTAAAGAAGAAGCAAGATCGGCAAAGCGAGGGTTATACTTCATTGTGCAAGAACCGAGCGGATAAAAATTATTGTCTACAGAAAAGTTTAAGCGAGATAGTTCGGTAAAATGACGCATTACGTCAAGTTCAGACAACTCAGGTAAACGTGCTTTATTTTGACGCAACAAAGATTCTGGTAATAAGTCTTTTGCGGTTTTTTCAGGCTTTTTTGTGATATTTCCCAAGCGTCCTTTTACTGATTTTTCAAAGACAGTTTTCATAAGTTCAAACCTCATGCTTGCTTGTTTTTTTATTTTTGAAGCCAAAATGTTTATTCGGTTATTACAAAAAACGAGCAAGTTTTATATTTTGGGGTGCAAGATATTTTATTGTTTTTTATTAAAAAATTATTTTAAACACTCAGTCAAAAGACGGCTTAAAAGCTCAATGTCTTTGGCGGTGGTTTTTTCGGTAGCACAAACCAATAAAACATTATCCATGTTTTTATACCAACGTTTTACGGCTAAACCCGGCAGGCACTTTTCCTTTGCGAGCGTATTATAAACCGCTTCGGCATCTTTTGGTAAAACAAAGGCTACTTCATTGGCGTAAGGGGCTTGATTTAAACGCTTTATTCCCTTAATTTTTAAGAGCTTTTCTTCAACCAAACGCATATTTTGCATGGAGTTTAAGGCAGTACGTTCAAGCCCTTCTGAACCGTTTAAACAAATATAAATAACAGCCCTTAAAGCGCATAAAGCCTGATTGGAACAAATATTTGAGGTTGCCTTGGCTCTGCGGATATGTTGCTCTCTGGCTTGTAGGGTTAAAACATAACCCGTGCGTCCATCAGTATCACTTGTGCGTCCGACTATACGCCCCGGCATTTGGCGTATTAAGTCTTTTGTACACGCCATTATTCCAAGGTAAGGTCCGCCGAAAGAAAGGGGTAAGCCAAGGCTTTGTCCTTCGGCGACGGCAATATCCGCCTTCATTTCACCCGGAGTTTTTAAAATTGATTGCATGATCGGGTCGCTTGCAATGATATTATATCCACCTTGTTTTTTGTTGACGGCAAACAATTCGCTAAAGTCGCTTATTACTCCAAAAAAGTTTGGGTTTTGTACGATTAATGCGGCTGTTTTGTCGTTAACGGCTTTAGCTAATGCCTCTAAATTTGGCTCTCCGTTGCTATGTTCAACCGTAACAAGTTCAAGCTCAAGGTTTGCGGTTAGGGTTTGAAGCATTTGGCGATAAAGCGGGTTAACCGAGGAATCAATCACAAGGCGTGTTTTTTTGCTTGCTCTTACTGCCATCATTGCGGCTTCAAAAAGAGCCGTTCCGCCGTCATAAACTGAAGCGTTGGCGTAATCGAGTTCAAACAATCTTGCGATAACACTTTGATATTCAAAGATAGCTTGCAGAGTACCTTGAGAGGCTTCGGGTTGATACGGAGTATAAGAGGTTAGAAATTCGCCTCGTCCGCTTAAAGTGTCAATAATATGGGGAATATAGCGGTTATAAAAACCGCCTCCCAAAAACGAGCTAAGTTGAATATCGTTTTTTGACGCAAGTTCCGTAAACTTATCCATAGTTTCCATTTCGCTTAAACCGTTTGGCAGGTTAAAGCTCTTAGGACGCAAGGTTTGTGGAATTTCGGCAAAAAGATCTTCTAGGTTATTAACGCCGATAAAGTTTAACATTTCCTTTAATTCGGCGGGTGTGTGTGGAATAAAAGGCATATTGACTCCTGAAGCTTTGGGCAGGTAGTTATTTAGAGGAATTTTTTGAGGTTAAAAACAGCGTTTAAGCGTTTACACTTTCTTCGTAAGCTTCGGCGCTTAAGAGACCTTCGGGTTTGGCATCAAGCTTGATGCGAACTAGCCAACCGTCGGTGTAGGGATCAGAGTTGATTAATTCCGGGCTGTCTTCAAGGGTTTCGTTAACGGCGATAATTGTTCCGGCAACAGGCATATAAATTTCACTGGCGGCTTTAACCGATTCAAGGCTTCCAAACTCTTGCCCGGCGTTAAACTTTGCACCAATAGACGGTAAGTCGGCAAAGGTCAAGTCTCCGAGTTGTTCTTGAGCAAAGTCGGTAATTCCGATAAGGGCTTCGTCCCCTTCGATTTTGAGCCATTCATGAGAGGCGGCATAAAGTAGATCTTTTGGTGTATTCATAATGATTTCTCCCTTTATCTTGTATAGTTATAATTATTTTATTTGAGCGACCAAGGCAGTATAAAACTTTTAAGAAATTATTCCAACAAGTTTTTCAAGCAGTTTACTGAGCCTTGCTCCAATCTCTTTTGTGTTTTCGATAATTTCTTCTAAGCTAACGTCATTCATGCAATCAGGCAGGTTTTTGTTGCTGAGACATGAAAAACCCAAAACTCTCATATTTAAGTGGCGAGCGGCGATTACTTCGATTACTGTTGACATTCCGACCGCATCGGCTCCAAAGTTTCTATACATGCGAGTTTCAGCCGGAGTTTCAAGTTCCGGCCCCTTTAATCCAAGATAAACGCCTTGTTCAATTCTGAGTTTAAGACTTTGTGCCGTGTTTAAAGCAAGCTCTTGATATTGTTTATCATAGCTTTGAGACATATCCGGAAAACGTAAGCCTTTTTGATCGTCGTTATGTCCGATAAGCGGGCTTGTTCCCGTAAAATTTATATGGTCTTTAATGAGCATGATACTGCCGGTATTCCAATGTGGGTTTAGGCAACCGGCGGCGTTGGTTACAATCAGATTGTTTGCACCGAGGGCGTTCATTACTCTGACCCCGGTTGATACTTCGGCCGGTGTATAGCCTTCGTATAAGTGAACACGCCCTTGTTGTAAGACTATTTTTACGTCGCCGATTTCGCCGAAAATAAAACAGCCTTTATGCGAGCTTGTTGTTGACCTTGGCATTTCACTCAGCATTTTATATTCTATAACTGTACGATTGTTTAAAACCTCGGCTAAATCGCCAAGACCCGTTCCTAAAATAATTCCGATAGTCGGTTTAAAGCCGTTTGGCAGAAATTTTTGAATTTCTTGGCTTATCTTATGGACTTTTTCAAAATTTTGCATAAATTACTCAAGGTGTAAATTAAAGATTGAACTATTATAAAGGCTGGTTTAAGGTGTTGTCGGACTAATATGATTTTTTGATATATAAGTTTTTAAGTGTTGTGATTTATTTGATAAAAATATAAAGTTTGTTTTTTATTCTGGGTAACTCTCAATCTTAAGCTTGAATTTAAAGATAATTTATAATAATGATATGTTAATATCATCAGGGCTGAAAGACAAGCAATAAGTATTTTATGGGTTTTTTAACTTAAACTCTTTGGTTGGAGTGGTGTTTGTCAGGTTTTTTTTATCAATAAAAAATGGTTAAGCGTGTTTGAGGCGTGAGTTTTGTTGCTCATGTATTGATACCTTTTAAGCAGAGCGTTGACGTTTTTATTTATACATCAATAAGTTTTAGTCGTAAAAACAAAAATTAAGTCTTAATTTATTTAACGAGGTGCCGGGTGAGTGATACCCAACATAAAATATTAATCGCAAATCGTGGAGAAATAGCAACCCGTATTTTGGCTGCATGTCGTAAATTGGGTTTGCCTTTTGTTTGTATTTATACTGCCGAAGATTATGCTTCCGGGCATGTGAAGTTGGCAAAAGAATTTGGCGGAGAAAAAAGTCTTTATCGTGTTTCGTCTTATCACGATGCCAATGAGATTTTTTCTGTTGCTGATGAAAGCGGAGCAACCGCCATTCACCCCGGCTATGGATTTTTTGCCGAAGATTATCGCTTTGCACGTAGAGCGACTCAAAGACAGCGGAAATTAATTTTTATCGGGCCGTCATGGAAAGTTATTCGTGAGCTCGGCGATAAAATTAATACAAAGCGTTTGGCCAGAAGTTTAAATGTTCCGACTGTTCCCGGCTCTGATAAACCGATTTATGATGAAGCCGAAGCTGAACAAATCGCTCGTAGCCTTTTTGAGTTTCAACTCAATAACGGGATAAAACGCCCCTTGGTTTTGGTTAAAGCTTCTGCCGGCGGTGGCGGAATGGGCATTGAAGAAGTTTATGACATTGACGTTTTTAAATCTGTTTATAGACGTATTCGTAACTATGCCGCACGCCAGTTTAAAGACGAAGGCGTTTTGATAGAACAAAGAGTTAAAGATTTTAACCACCTTGAGGTGCAGGTTGTTTCCGACCGCAGTGGTAAAAATCCCGTTCACTTTGGGACAAGAAACTGTTCTATTCAAAGTATCGGTTTGCAAAAGCGTATAGAAGTTGCTCCCGGTTTTGACCCTTCTGTTTTAAATTATCAATTTGATGCGACCGCACTATTAAATGATATTATTTCTCACTCTCTCACCATGGCACGCAAAGTTAAATATGATAACGTCGGAACTTGGGAGTGGATCGTAACCAGAGACGGACAGCCATTTTTAATGGAAGTTAATACTCGTATTCAGGTTGAAAACGGTGTTTCTGCTCGTATCTCTAAAATTAAAGGTCAGGGCGACGTTGATATTATTGCCGAACAAATTCGTATAGGTCTTGGTGATCCTTTGGGTTATACTCAAGAAGATATTACTTTTGACGGCGTTGGAATAGAATATCGCTTGATTGCCGAAGATCCGTTTAACAGGTTTACCCCTTGGGTCGGGCGTATCGATAGCTTTAACTGGGTTGAAAAACCTTGGTTGACTATGTATACTCATGTTCCACGTTCTGAACCTTATAACATTCCTACTGAATTTGACCCTAACCTTGCCCTTGGAATTGTTTGGGGTAAAGACCTCGAAGAGGTTAAAGCCAGAGGGGTTGAGTTTTTAGAGTCTCTTGAACTTAAAGGCGTTAACGCCCAAGGCGAAGAGCTAAAGTCAAATATCGAATTTTTACGCCAAAAAACAGCAGATATTTTGGTATTTGACGGAGCGGCACATTAATATTGCACCTTTGCAGTATTAAGCTTAATTCAATACTAATCGGTTTTATCATTAATTTATTGTATTTTATGTTGTGATTAAGCCTATATAAAATATATACCGCAGGTAATCTATGGATACAGAAAAAAAACTCCAGCACTTACAAGAAAGACTTACTTATATAAAAGATATTTTTGCTAATAAACAAGAAGAAGGGGTAAGGCTTCTTGAATCTCGCTTAAACGAAACAAAAGAACGCTATAACGGTTTAAGCCCCGAACAAAAAAAAGAATCTTTAGATACTTTAGAAGAATTTTTTGTATTTATGGAGCGTAAGTTTGAAACAGAACTTACTCCTATGGATAAAGTTAGAATAGTACGCCACCCTCAGCGTATTACTTTAAGAGATATTCTTGAAAACGTTTACGATAACTATACTGAAATCGGAAGTTTGGAAGACCACAGTATTGACCCGGCGGTTTTGATTGCCCGTGCTTACGTTACCAGAAAGCAAGGGAAAAAAACGATAAACCAAGCTGTTATGGTTATTGGACATGAAAAAGGACACGGCGAAGAGTTTCGTAACGGTGGTTCGGCTAAACCTTGGGGTAATGCTAAGGCTTTGCAATATATGAAAGTTGCGGAAACTGAGAATATTCCGATTCATACTTATGTCTTTACTCCGGGTGCGTTCCCTATCGAAGATACACCGGGAGCGGCTCAACAGATTGCCCGCAACCTTTATGAAATGAGCAATTTAAAAACTCCGGTTATTGCTGTCTTTTCAGAAGGCGGATCTGGTGGTGCCGAGGCTATTGCTTTAAGCGATCGTCGTTTAATGTTTTCACATGGTTATTATTCGGTTATCTCTCCTGAGGGCGGGGCGGCGATTGAAGGACGCTTAAAAGCCGGAGAACGAGCTAGTAGTGAGCTAATTGAAAAATGTGCAATGAATCTAAATATTACTGCTAATGACAACTTACGTTTAGGTTATATCGATAGTATTCTTGAAGAGCCTGATTTGGGTGCAAGAACCTATCATTATGAATTTTTCCGCAGTTTACGCCGTGAAGTTTTAAGAGCAACAGACGAAGTTTATCTTTCCAATCGTGGTCTTGGTCTGTTTCGTGGAATGATTTTGCGTCGTCGTCGCAAACATATCAGAGAAGCCGAAGACTTAGACGTTTGTTTGGTGCGTTGGAATCTTTCAACTGCGGCTAAAGAACGTTTGGTCATGAAAAGACACCGCAAGTTTTTAAAGATGTCTCGCAATGCGACTATAGATAGTCGCCCCGTAGACAGAAAGCTGAAATCGTTTTTCCATGAATTGAGCTGGGATATAGGCTCGATGTTTAAGTATGATATCATGCGTAAACAACAAAAACGTATATCTTATGCCCTTGAAGAAATCGAAGCAGAAGCCCGTGTTATTACTGAAAAAGTAAGTTCACCTTGGCGTAAACTTCTTCAGAGCGTTAACCTTAAAAACACAAAACAAAAAGAAGACGAAGCTCGTATGTTGACAGAGTTGTCAGACTGGACAATGGAAGAACAACAAAGGGGCGGGCAATGGAGCTATGTCAGTCCGAAATCAACAGAAGACAAGGCGGTTTCTTGCCCAAACTCTCATGTTTACGGTTGTCTTGACTCTTGGGCTCCTGATTTATACGGAGAGTTCGCAGGCGTTTGTTCTTATTGCGGACACCATTTTCCTATGGAATATCAGTGGTATATGAATAACGTTTTTGATGCTGGTTCAATCTTTGAATTTAATTCAGAGTTAGAAGCAGGAAACCCATTAAAGTTTCCGGGGCTTGATGAAAAGCTCGCAGAAGCAAAAAAACGCACGGGTTTAAAAAGCAGTTGTATTACCTTTGAAGCTCGTATCAACGATATTAAGCTTGTTGTTGCTCTTTTTGTCGGAACATTTAGGGGCGGAAGTGTTGGTGCTGCGGAAGGCGAGAAGTTTATTCGTGCCGCAGAACGTGCCAGAAAAAAACGTATGCCATTTTTAGCTTATGTGCATGGTACTGCGGGAATTCGTATTCAAGAAGGTGTTAACGGTGTAATTCAAATGCCTCGTTGTACTATGGCGGTTAGACGTTATATTGACGCAGGTGGTTTATATCTTGTTGTTTACGATACTCATTCTTATGCCGGGCCTGTTGCGAGTTTCTTAGGTTGTTCGCCTTATCAGTTTGGTATTCGTTCGGCGAATATTGGTTTTGCCGGGCATGGTGTTATTACGGAAACCACGGGTTTACAAATTCCACCGCATTATCACAACGTTTTTAAAGCGATGGACAGAGGACATATCCAAGGTATTTGGGATAGACGTGAGGCGAGATTTAACTTGCAACAAGCTCTCTTAACCATGGGTGGTAAAAACCTGTATTATCGTTAATCAAAGCTTAAAAATTAAGAAAACCTCTTTTACAAATAACCTAATTGTAAAAGAGGTTTTTTATTATTCAAATGATAGCATTATTTGATTCATTGGGGTTATAAACGCTTTTACGCCCTTAATACTACTCGTCAAAGTGTTTTTCTTCCGTTCTGCTAATCTCTTTGCCATTTTTATATTTAGCTTGGTATGTAAGATAATAGAAAGGATCAGCATCTAAAGGTCCACATTCTGTTCCCTCGGCAAAAGTTTTCTCTAAAGTATCAAAACCAATCACTTTATATTCTTCAATCCAATTTTCACAAGCACTGCTGTGGAAACAATAACCGCCTATACGTTTTCTTTTAGGGTCAACATCAATGCAAGGTAGCTCTTCAAAACTAGAACTGCGTTCTAAAATACGTTTCTCGGGGTTATATAAAAACACTGTAGAAAATCGCATAACGTTTCCGGCTGTGGAGGGTAAAGAAAGATCAGGGTAGCCATCAAAGTTGTAGTCTTTAAACTCGACTTCGCCGGGCCAATTCCAACCTTCATAGTTAGATGAAACATTGGCAAGGTTTATTTCTTGAACAGATGTTTCTTCTTTTCCTCCCTTTTTTTCAAACAGCCAAATAAGCACTGTATCCGGGGCATAATCCCCATAACCCTTTTCAGGGGTGGCGTCGTCTGAGTATATACAAGTATAGCGAATATAAAGATCTTTTGTGATATTTTTTCGCCCGCCATAAATGTTTTTTTCTGTATTTTTATGAGAAGTATCGTGTAAAATTTCTTTTTCCAGATACCTCGCCCGATCCAGAGTAACTAAAGTATATGCCTTAGTCGTTGAAACGAATTTTTCTAGTTTATGTGCTTCAAAATCACGCATATTGCGTAACCAAAGGCGTTGATCTTTCAACACTTGGGAATAGACAGCCGAGGGCAGTTGTTGCACTTTTTCCCATGCTGTATTTAAGCGAGTTTCGGCGTTAACAAAAGCTGTATCTTTTCTCAGCTCTTCGTATTCGGTGTTAGAAAGAGCCAAGGCGTATCGTGCCTGTGTTCCTAAAAAAAAAGCCAGAAGGAAGAGCACAAAAAATATATGTTTTATCATAAAAAACGTCCTGTGTGATTTAGATATAAAAAGATGATTTTGATAGCATTTTCATTTGTTTTAATTTCTTTGAATAATGGACGCATATCAGTGCTATGTTTGCCTGTCAATGGAGTGTGTTATATGATAAGCCAACAACATGCTTATAAGGGAACAATTGACAGACTGAGATAGTTTCCATAGTTTATTTAAGCTTGCTAGTAAGTAAATTTGAAGGAGCTTTTTATGAAATTATATTCTTTTGTCCTAACTATTTTTTTAGCTTTTTGTTTCAGCGTGAATACACCTAATCTTTTTGCTCAAGACGCCTGCCCTTTAACCGAAGCAGAGATTAAGCAAAATAAAGCGTTTACATTGATGAAAGACGAAAAAAATGATTATTATAAGTCTGAAAATTTTGAATGTTTGTATTGGGAAAATGGAAAGCTTAGAGCAGAAACACCTTTTGTAGCAGGTAAGCGAGAAGGAACTAGGAAAGGATATTATGTAAATGGAAAGCTGGCGTTAGAAATTCCATATGTCGCAGGTAAGAGAGAAGGGGTGGTGAAAGAATATTATGAGAGTGGAAAGCTGCACGTAGAAACTCCATATGTAGCAGATAAAAGAGAAGGGACTCAGAAATTCTACTATGAAAATGGAACACTGTACACAGAAACGCAGTATGTAGCAGGTAAAAAGGAAGGACTTGAGAAGTTATACTATGAAAATGGAAAACTGAAAAAAGAAACGCCATATATGGCAGATAAAAGAGAAGGGACTCAGAAATTCTACTGTGAAAATGGAACACTGTATACAGAAACGCAGTATGTAGCAGATAAAAAGGAAGGGCTTGAGAAGTTATACTATGAAAATGGAGCACTGGAAAAAGAAACGCCATATGTAGCAGGTAAAGAGGAAGGACTTGAGAAGTTATACTATGAAAATGGAAAACTGAAAAGAGAAACTCCATATATAGCAGGTAAATGCGAAGGGGTCGTAAAAGCATACCATGATGAAAGTGTAAATCTTCGCTTTGAAATGCCATATGTAGCAGGAAAACAAGAAGGAGTTGAGAAATTCTACTATGAAAATGGAACACTGTACACAGAAACGCCATATGTAGCAGGAAAAAAAGAAGGACTTGCGAAAGAATATTATGAGAGTGGAAAGCTGCACGTAGAAACTCCGTATATAGCAGATAAAAAAAATGGAATTAATAAAAAATACTATAAGAGTGGAATACTGGCAGCTGAAATTTCATATCTAGATGATAAAAAAGACGGGGTTCGAAAAAAATATTATGAAAACGGAAAGCTTGAATCTGAAACTCCGATGGTAGCAGAAAAAGCAGAAGGAAGTGCTAAATTATACAGAGAAAATGGAAAATTGTTTGGAACAATAACATATATCAATAATTCGCCTATCAGTGGTTTTTGTTATGATGAAAACGAACAACCAACGCCTTGGACAAACGCAGAACTAATAAGATGGAAAACAGGTTTTACTCTTGATGGGAAAAAGGTCTTACAAGTGATGGAAACTGGTGATGATAAAAATGTCTTAATACTAAATGATTGGGCTTTAGATTGTAGAGAGCTTGGTCGTAAGTAAATTTGAAGGAGCTTTTTATGAAATTATATTCTTTTGCCCTGACTGTTTTTTTAGCTCTTTGTTTCAGCGTAAATACACCTAAGGCTTTTGCTCAAGACGCCTGCCCTTTAACCGAGGCAGAGATTAAGCAAAATAAAGCGTTTACATTGATGAAAGACGAAAAAAATGATTATTATAAGTCTGAAAATTTTGAATGTTTGTATTGGGAAAATGGAAAGCTTAGAGCAGAAACACCTTTTGTAGCAGGAAAAAAAGAGGGGCTTGCGAAAGTATATTCTGAAAGTGGACAGATAGTGACTGAAATGCCAATGCGAAAAGATAAGGCAGAAGGAATTATAAAAATCTATTATCCAAATGGAAAATTGCGAGGGGAAGCATCATATGTATCAGGTAGCTTAGAAGGATTGACTAAGGGATATTATGAAAGCGGAAAATTGCAATATGAACGCTCATGGATAGCAGATAAATTAGATGGGTTACAAAAAACATACTATGAAAACGGTGAGTTGAAAGAAGAGATACCATTTGTATCAGGTAAAAAACAAGGCATTGCAAAAGAATATTATGAAGGCGGAAAGCTAAAAATGGAAGCGACATTTGTAGCAGATGCACTAGATGGAGTTGCGAAAGTGTATGATGCAGATGGAACGCTGGCAACAGAAACGCCATTTTCAGCAGGTAAACTAGAAGGTATTGCAAAATTCTATAAAGCAAAAAAACAAATTGCAAGCGTAACTTGTTCCGGAGGGAAGGCTATTAGCGGTGTTTATTATAAGACTGATGGGGCAACAGAGCCTTTTACAAAAGAAGACTTGGAAAAAGTAGAAGCTCTGAATAGAGTGTTTAAGTTCAAGTAACTTTGAAGGATATTTTTTTTGTCTAAGCGTTTTATTTTCTTGGGCATGTGTTTCATTTTTATTCATTTTTCACATGCCCAAGCATTTTTTATACAAATTAGTATAATCTAATTAGTGTAAAAGCCCCTTTTTTACACATTCTTCATTTTAATTAACCTGATTAACGCAGGATTATCTAATTTAGAGACTTCAAGACAAAGCTTTAATGGCGAAATATAAGTTTCGTTCCAATCAAAGATGATCTTGATAGACGTTTTGTTTATTTTAATTTCTTTAAATAAGGGGCGAATATCTGTTGTGCGTTCGCCATTTTTAGTTGTGCGAGTCCAGCTATAGCTAGGGTTAGAGATAAATTCTTGCCAATGCTGGATTATATCTTCGATTTTTTGTCCTTCAGTAAATTCAAGCAGGTACTCTTCGCCACTACTTTGTTTAAGCTTAGTATTAATAGGCAATTCTTCTACGTTTATAATCTGCATACCTCTTAATAAGTGTGGATTTAAACGCTTATAAACTTCTTCGGCACTCAAATATTCCCTTAAGTGAATACCTAAAACCTCACAATGACTTTCAACGGCAACAGGTAAGGCACGCCCAAAAGATAAAAGAGGTAGAGGGTGAAAACCTTGAGAAAAACTTAAGCCAACCCCCGCACGGCGTAAAGCTAAATCAAACAGAGATTGTAACTCTAATTGGCTTAAATAAGCGGATTTATCCAGCTTGGAATAGGTAATAACATAGTGAGCGGCTTTATGTGCTAAAGTTGCATCTATCTTAGGCGGCTTGGCTTTTTTACCCGCTACTTCTTTTGTTATTTCTGGCTCTGGGGTGTTTTGTTTAATTTGGCGTTCGACGACTCGACCTTTTTCATCAAACTTTGGCTTATGAGTTTCTTGGTCTCTCTGTTGATAATTTAAAATATTCTGATAACTTAGTTGGTTAGATTCGCTTGTTTCAGGTTCATGCAAAAGTGAAACGGAATTTGGTCTATCACAGACTCCACAAACTTGACACGCACCATAACGACAATCAGGAGATATTTTTTCTCCTAAGGCTTTTTGGCGTTCTCTTAATAAAAATTCTTTGCTAATTCCAGCATTTAAGTGTTCCCACGGGAGGGCTAACTCAACAGGGCGTTCGGCTAAAAAGTCTTCTGCTTTTAGTCCATGTTCTTCTAAAGCTTCGAGCCAAGGCTCTAGTTTAAAATGTTCCATCCAACTCGCAAAAATAGCCCCTTTATTGTAGGCTGTTTCAATAACATCAGCCAATTTGCGAGAACCACGAGAAAAAACACCTTCCAAAAAGCTGGTTTTAGGTTCATGCCAACGCATTTTTAAACGCTTTTCGCCTTTAAATGCTTCTAAAAGCCAGCCAATACGCTCTCTTGTTTCTTCATAGCTCAGTTGTTCTTCCCATTGAAAAGGAGTGTGTGGCTTTGGTACAAAAGGAGAAATCGCAGCGGTAACTTGAAGGCGTTTAACTCCCGGCCCTGCGGCATCTCGGACTTTTCGGCATAAATCAACAATCGCCAAAATATCTTCTTTGGTTTCAGTAGGTAGACCAATCATAAAGTATAACTTAACTTGTTGCCAACCGTGTTCAAAGAGTTTTTGAACGTGTAAAATCAGCTCTTCTTCGGTTACGCCTTTGTTGATTACGTCTCTTAAACGCTGACTCCCCGCTTCGGGGGCGAGCGTTACACCTGTTCGTCTAATCGAGGCGAGGCGTTCCATAATAGAATCGTCAATTGAACCAACTCGTAATGAGGGCAGGGAAATTGATATTTGTTCTTTAGCACAGCGTTCGGAAGTTTTGAGAAATAAGGTTTTTAAGGCGGAAAAATCACCAGTGCTTAAAGATAAAAAAGAAACATCATCGTAGCCTGTTTTTTGTAAACAATCTTCTAAAATATTTGATAAATTTTCAACGCTACGCTCTCTAACAGGGCGATAAACCATGCCGGCTTGACAAAAACGACAGCCTCTTGTGCAACCTCTGGCTATTTCTAGGGTGAGGCGTTTATGCACAGCTCCAAAAGGAATAGTTTGTTCGGCGGGGTATTCTATTTTGTTTAAATCAGCGACAATACGCCTTGTGATTTGGCTGTTTTTTTGTTTTATAGCGGGTTTTAAACGAACGCTTTCTAAAACATGGTTGTGGCTATTATCGGGGTTAAGTGTGTTCTTTTCTACTTCAAAAAACTCAGGGATATAAACACCTGAAATTTTAGACGCTTCTTCTAAATATTGCTGACGAGACCAACCTTGTTTTTTGGACTTATCTAAAAGTTCCATAACTTCGATAATAATTTCTTCGCCATCGCCAAGCATCATTAAATCCACAAAAGGTGCAATGGGTTCAGCCGACAAAGTACAAGAGCCACCGGCGATGATTAAGGGATAATGCTTACCGTTTAAAGCGTCTTTTGCTCTTTGTTCACTGCGAAGCGGAATTCCGCCCAAGTCAAGCATATAGAGGATATTAGTATAACAAAGTTCATGTGTTATGCTAAAACCTAAAACATCTAATTTATTTAGAGGGCAATTACCTTCGAGGGTGCAAAGTAGAGTTTTTTTTGTTTCATTAGGATTAGATAAATCAGGCGTATTGAATAAAATTTTTCCTGTTTCAGCACAAGGAGCAAAAATGCGTTCTGCCCACCATGTTTCTTTGGCGTTTAAGATATTGTAGAGTATTTTTTGCCCAAGATACGACATGCCAACTTCATAAAGGTCAGGAAAGGCCAAACCAATTCTTAAATGTATATCTTCTGCATTTTTAATAATGCTACCTTCTTCTATTCCAATATAACGGCTTGGCTTTGGTAACAATGGCAATATTTTACGCATGATTTATTTTTTTTTCCTATTGAAGGTATATAAAAGCTAGAGTTTAAACTCTTATAGAAATTTAATTAATTTTTAAATATATTGAGACTATTGCACAATAGGCTCAAAGAGGCTTCCTTTAGGAAGGCTCTCCCAAAAAACACGAATAAGGAAAATTTAATTTTCCTGTAAAATGAGTGGTTTTTGTGGCTTAAGACGTTTTATGCTATGTGCATACAGAGCATAAAACGATGATAAAAGTACGCAAAACGGAGTTTTGCAATGGTCTTGTATTATTTTAGGGGCTAATCATTTTTAAGCTTAGATTAGAGTTAATAACCCACTAAACTTAACGAAAAGCCCCTTAATATTTAAGATGTTTAATTTATTGTTTTATTTTTTGCCTAAAATTAAGCCACTTGCGTTAGCGGCGGCGGCTTCGCCTCTAAGGTCTAAGCCTCCAAGTCCGCCTGATGATAGAGTAAGTTTGGAACAAGCTTCAAGATAGCGAGTTTTTATTTCTTCTGGGCAGTTTTTGTATTCAAATAAAACATGAGTCATTGAGATTGAGCCTGTAAAATCTTGTTCAAAAGGATAGCCGTAAGGCAGGAGCATTAACTGCACACCGCCATCTTGTTGAGATGGAACAGTTTGAAGGTTAGCAGGGTCTTTTATGCTGTTGCTCTCTGCGTCAAACTTTCCTAAAACTAACTCACTAGAAACCAATTTAACTAAACGAATATCATAAGACATAGTGTTCTCCTGTTTTTTTATCAATAAAAGTTTTATCAAACACAAGTTAAGCGTTTGTGTTATGATGTATTTTTTTAATATAAGACCGATTTTAAAAATGACAAACAAATTAATCTTATAAAAAATATAACTCTTTAACAAG
Organism: Desulfovibrio litoralis DSM 11393; assembly: GCF_900143255.1. NCBI lineage: Bacteria > Pseudomonadati > Thermodesulfobacteriota > Desulfovibrionia > Desulfovibrionales > Desulfovibrionaceae > Desulfovibrio > Desulfovibrio litoralis. The sequence continues at coordinate 26,011 of NZ_FRDI01000014.1, read as the reverse complement.
CTGTAAAAGTGTATTTTTATATCAAAAAGACTTAATATATTTTGTTTCTCCAACCTTAAAGGTATAAAATAATACAAAAAGAACGCAAAATATGGTTTTGCAACAGTCTTAAATAGATATAATAATCACTTGATTTTAATTTAAACCTGCTTGATTTATTTAATCAAAACACCATTTTTTAAATCTGCTTGTAAAAGCTTGCGTAAATATGCCGCGGTTTTTCCCGGTTTTCCGTCGGCTATTTGTTGCCCTTCATAACTGGTAACCGAAGCACAACCTATACCTGTTCCTAAAACCAAAAGTTCTTGAGCTTCTCTTACTTCGGCTTCGCTAACTTGTTTAAACTTATGTGGTATTTTATTGTTATCTTTTTCGATGAGTTGCAATAATTTTAGTATTGTTGTTCCGGCGAGAGCATGGGAAAATTTTGGAATAATTAACGTGCCTGTTTTATCCACTAAACATAAGTTTGCGATAGCACTTTCGGCGAGGTAGCCTGTTTCATCATAACAAAATGGAATATCATAACCTTTTATTTTTGCTTCTCTTGTCATTAATACATTCGGCAGGTAGTTGGCATTTTTTATTTTAGCCAAATAACCTTGTTTGGCGGGAATAGACGTTTTAAATCCGCTTAAACCTTTGTTATACCAGTCTTCTGAATGTTCGGAAAAATGATAGGCTACGATATACAGACTTGAAATTGGTGGTTCAAAGGGGTCAATTCCGAAGCCACCGGCTCCACGCCCCATTAAAATGCGTAACAGGCCGTCTTTTGTTCCGCTCGCTTTGGCGACTTCTATAATAAGCTCTCTAATCTTCGCCCATGCACAAGGCGGTTCAAGATAGATACCGGTTGCGGAAGCCTGCATGCGAGATAAGTGGGCATCAAGTTCATAAATACGCCCATGACGATAAACAAGAGTTTCAAAAATGCCATCACCACGATGTGCTAAATGATCGTCCAGAGGCAGGAGCATTAAACGAGGTGCTTTGCAAATTGCCCCAAGCCTGTGTTCATAAAAAGCGAGGATTTTATCTTCGTTTGGGCGTGGTGTTTCTAACAACAGTTTTAGATAATCACTTTGTTCAAGTATTGGGGCGATGGTTGGCATTGTGAGCCTCGTTTTTGTTAAAATTATATTTTTTTATTAGGTTAGAAACAAAGTCTAGTCAATTTGTATTTTTTATCAATAAATTAAGCTTGTTATTGGGTTGTTTTTATTCGCTAATCGGGTTTGTTAAACAAGCATTTTGAACCTTGTTAAACAAATTGTTTTTTTATTAAAATAGTGCTATTGTTTTAAATAGTGATTACTAATCTTTATATTTTTAGACAATAGTTGAGGTTTATATGCCTTTTTTGATTTTATTTATTATATATATGTATTTAGAATTTACAATTACTAGACTTGTGGGAATCAGGCTTGGGTTTGGAAACACCATGGCATTAATGTTAGTTTCGGCATTTTTAGGTGTGTTTTTAATTAAACGCCAAAGCACCAAGGCTTTACAAGAGGCGTTAAATGCACAAGCCAGCGGTTTGGCAACAGCTATGGGCAGTGGGTTTTTAAGAGCCTTTGCTTATTTGGTTTCGGGAATTTTATTTATTATCCCGGGATTTTTTTCTGATATTATAGGTTTTTTATTGCTGATGCCTTTTGTTCAGCACCTTTTTGCCGATAGATTCCAAAATTATAGGACTAAAAACCCTAATGGTTGGTCGGGTTCGTCATTTTTTTACAGCTCTAATAAAGGCTGGCAATCGACATCAGAAAACTTTGACTCGGCTTATTACAATCAAAATATAGGGCGAAGTAACGAAGACCCTGATGTTGTTGATACTACTGCCAGAGAAAATGTGAAAAAAACACAAGATGATAACGAAATTATTATTGACTGTTATGTGAATGAAGAAAAAACAAAAAGTGCTAATGAAAACAATCTTGTATATATGGAATGTGAGCTTGATGACGATCAAGACAAGAATAAAAAATAATTAAATTTAGACTATTGCACAATAGTCTCAAAGTGGCTTTCGTCAGAAAGAAACTCCAAAAATCACGAATAAGGACACTAGGTTGGCTTTGCCTGCCAGTGGACTTGGGGGCTTCGGGGGTATTCCCCCAGAAACAAAGGAAAATTTAATTTTCCTGTAAAATGAGTGGTTTTTGTGTCTTAAAACGTTTGATACTATGTATACACAGAGCATCAAGCGATAATAAAAGCACGCGAAACGGAGTTTTGCAATGGTCTTAAATTTGTTTTTTGGCAAATACCCAAAACGGAACAAGGCGTAATTGTTTTTTTAATTTTTTGTCATTTTCAAAACAATTTTGATCCATAGTATATAAAAAACGCCAAAAAGCTTGGCTGTGGTTCATTTCTTTTAAGTGGGCAAGTTCGTGTAAGATTAGGTGTTTGGTTAGTTCCGGTGGAAAAAATAATAATGCCGCATTCAAGTTGATAACACCTTTCGAGGTACAACTTCCCAACCTGGTTTTTTGCAGTTTTGTTTTGACTTTAGCAACTTTTAAGTTAAATATTTGTGCCAGAGTGTTGGTTTGTATTTCAAGTTTGCGTTCGGCATAATCTTTTACCCAAGTTTGCAATTGTTTGAGGGCTATTTGAGTTTCTTCTTGGCTAAGTTGTTCCGGTTCGCAAAACGCCTCGTTATTATTTTGTATGTTTTTTATATTGATATTCAGCTCATGGGAAAATTCGGAATTTTCTGAAACTTCAAATAAACAATAAGCTGCCACTCTATTGCTTTGGCGATAAGTAACTTTTATTTTTTCGTTTGTTGCTTTGAGAATAATTTCTGTGGGTAGTAATTTTGATTTTTTTTCTTTTTCAAAATCAGGAATGTTTTCAAGGTTGAGCTTGTTTAAATGTTTTATTTTTTTTATAATCCAATCTTGATGTTTTTTGAGTAAATTTTGGGCTAACTGATTTGTATCATATTGTTTTTGTTTAAAGTAAATAGGAAGGGCAATTTCAATTAGATTTTGGGCTTTTACATAAATAATAGCCCGTTTTGCCTTTTTGCTAAATCTTAAAATAAAGTCTTGTTGAGCTAAAAAATTGTTTTGTTCCGTCATTAACTTAGAAGTCCTGATAAGTTATTGGCATTTTTTTATAAAGATGCTCTTTACGAGTTGTAGAAAAAAGCGTAATTAAATATTATCTTTTTACGTTTGTGATAAATATTTTTGTTGAAAATATAAATTTTGTTTGGTTCAGTTTAAAATACACAGCTTATATTGTTTATCAAGGCTTTTTTAACCCTTGAATTTAATAAAGTTATTTTTTGGAGTCTAAATGGCACTTTTAAAAACGAAACAATCTAAAACTCTTTGGTTTTCCGCTTTTATTTCTTTGCTCGCTTGTGCCTTTTGTTTGTTTAATATCTATCTTCATACTCCTGAAGCCGCCAAAACCGCAAGTCTGTTTTGTCCGACAAACGGTTGTGTATTGTTTGAAGATTTTACCGTTTTTGATATTTCATTGTGGTTTATCGGTGCGGTTGTCTTTTTGATTCTTTGTTTATTGAGTTTAAAAGGTAGTAGGCGACTGGTCTTGTTTTTTAGCGGGCTTGCCCTTTTGCTCGATTGTTTTCTGTTGTTTTTGTTAATCGTTACTTCGCCTTGTGTTTCTTGTTTAGCCGTGGCTTTGTTTTTTGCTCTTATTTATATTCATACGCGTTATAATTCGCCTGAATATATCCATGGTGGCTTTAAATTTGGTGTTTTGTTTATTTTTTGGAGCTTTTTGTTTGTCGCAAATATCTTTTCGGCTATTGAAGAATCTCTTGGTTCTTGGGTAATAACCGGAAGTAAAGAAGCTGAGATTAAATTATATTTTTCTCCGACTTGTCCTGCTTGTATTGATGCACTCACAGGTTTGGCAACAAACACCAAAGTTGCCTTTTTGCCTGTTGCCAAAGACAAACAAGATAAAGAAATAATTTTGCGACTTAGAGAAGAACTAAATAACGGCGCTGATCTTTTAACCGGTTTAAGAAATGCTCACGCTTCTCAAATTAAACCTGAACTCAATTTTTTTGATAATCTTTATTATTCTTTTCAACTTTACCGAAACCGTGCTTACAGCATGAGAGTTGGCGATCATAGTTTGCCGTTAATGGTTGTAAACAATATTCCCGCTTTGTTGGTCAATAGCGACTCTTTAAGCGTAACGCCGCCCCCTGTAACTGAAAGTTCAACGGGGAACAATACAACACCTCAAACAAGTTTGGGAACAAATCAGTTTGAGGAAACAGAGTTGTTATATACGCCATTGCAGTCGACGAATAACTCCAGTACAAATGGGACAGCCAGAACAAATGGCGGAATAAGCAGAAATTCAGTTTCGGAACAAAACGAATTGTCAAGGTTGTTTAACAGTGAAGGTCTTGGAAATTGTCAAGATACCGTCGGAGCGATTCCTTGTCCTCCGGTTGGACAGCCTTAAGCATATATTTTATTATATTGTCAATTTAATTTTATAGCCACAATGAGAAGGGAAAGACATGAAATTTGACTACCAACTTTTAGAAAAGAGTAAACAAAAAGAGGCGATTAAAACAATTAAAGGTGTACCTTTTGGCTCTGTTAGAACTAATCATATGTTTTTAATGGATTATGCCAAAGGTGAATGGAAAAATGCTAGAATAGTGCCTTATGGCGAAATTAATTTACCTGCCGGGGCGTTATGTTTACATTATGGTCAGGCAATTTTTGAAGGTATTAAAGCGTTTCGTCAAGCTGACGGAAGTATCAAGCTTTGGCGTGCGGATAAAAACGCCATGCGTATTAACCATTCGGCAACAATTATGTGTATGCCCCATATTCCCGTTGAACTTCAGCTTGAATGTATTCAGCGTTTGATTGATGTTGAGCGTGATTGGTGTCCTAATGAGCCTGATGCCGCTATGTATATTCGTCCTTTTATGTTTGCAACCTATGATTCTTTGGGCGTAAAGGTTAGTTGTACTTATACTTATTGTATAATGTTGTCTCCTTGTGGGCCTTATTATTCCGGTGGTTTTGATAAGGCTATTCGTCTTGTCATTACTGATAAATTTCATCGTGCGGTTGCTGGCGGAACAGGAACAGCCAAATGTGTTGGTAACTATGGTGCTTCTTTAAGACCTGGGGAATATGCAAAGTCTCGTGGGGCTGATCAAGTTCTTTATCTTGATGCAAGCAATACTTATTTGGAAGAAGCCGGAACAATGAACCATTATAATGTATTAAAAGATGGAACTTTTATTATTCCTGCTTTTAATGATTCTATTTTGCGTTCGATTACCTCAGAAACTATTTTGGAACTGGCAGAAATGGGAACGGAACTTTCAACGGGAAAACTCAAGGCTCGCTTGGAACAAATTCCGCTTAATGACTTTATTAACGGATTAAAATCAGGTGAAATTATCGAAGCCGGCGGTTTTGGAACAGCGGCGGTTGTTTCGCCCGTAGGAAGTTATTTAATGGACGATGATACCGTTCACACAGTTGCAGACGGTAAAGTTGGTAAATATTCCCGTGCCTTATATGAATATTATACAGCCATGCAAAACGGAACAAAAGAATCGCCTAAGGGTTGGCTTTTAGATGTTCCTAAATTTGATTTTTAATTAAGAACCAATAAAAAATAAAATTAAAAATAAAAGTTGACTTAATAATTTTTCATTTTAATTAATACAAACGGCGTTTATAAAATTTATTCTTGTATGATAAAAATAAACCCCGAGCGTTAGTTAAACAAATCAAAAATTATTAATCCGGTTTTATACTGATTATTAAAGCGTAATGTGCATAGATGAATAAAAATGACCTTGGTGTTTTAGAAATACCGCCTCAACAAGACGGTGTTTTGGTGTTAAATAAACCTAGCGGACCAAGTTCTGCTGCCTGTATTTCAAGAATTAAAAGACTTGGACAAAAAAAAATAGGACACGCAGGAACCCTTGACCCTTTGGCTCAGGGCGTTTTATTGGTTTTATTAGGACAGGCGACCAAACTCTCGGCTCATCTTATGGCTGATGGAGAAAAAGTATATTCCGGAATTATTCGATTGGGAGTAAGTACGGATACTTGGGATATTCTCGGAAAAACGCTTGCACAAAGTAGCTATAATCATGTAAAAGAAACAGATATTGCTGATGTTGTTCAAAGTTGGATTGGTAAAAGCACTCAAGAAGTACCCGCCTTTTCAGCCGCCAAACACGAAGGTAAGCCCCTTTACAAGCTTGCTCGTGAAGGAAAAGAAACACCGGTAAAAATAAAAAATATAGAAATTTCACAAGCGGAACTTCTTTGGGTGAAGTTTCCGCAAGTGGGCTTTCGAGTAACTTGTAGCTCTGGAACCTATATACGCTCCCTCGCCCACAGCTTGGGGACGCGACTTGGGACTCATGCGACGCTAGAAGCTTTAACTCGAGAGTATAGCCATCCGTTTAGCTTAAAAGAAGCTTATGAGGTTTCAAACTTCACAGATAACCCAAGTCTTTTACCCGAGTGTGTTTTGCCTGTTCATAAAGCTTTGCCAAAATGGTTAAAGCTTATAGTTAGCAAAACAGACGAGGAAAAAATTAGACACGGGCATTCTATTTCTTACCAAGCTGTAGAGAAACAGATAGAAAATGCAACAAACGGCTTTGAACTTGTTGATTTCGCAGAAAAACCTTTTCAGGAAGGAATAAAAGCGTTGTTAATGAACGAAAACGAGCAAACACTTGCATTGGCTGTTTCAACAACAGAACACGGAAAAGAAGTTTTTAGCGTTTTAAGAGGGCTTTGTCCTAACTCTTAGTTAAGCTTTAACGTTGGCTTTTTATTAACATTTTAACTAAATATTGGAGAACTGCTGTGGTAATGGATCCTCAACAAAAAAAGTCCGTTATTGATGCTTATGCTCAACACGAAGGCGATACCGGTTCACCGGAAGTTCAAATTGCTCTTTTGTCTGCTCGTATTGAGTATTTAACTGGCCACTTTAAATTTCACAAAAAAGACTTCCACTCTCGTACCGGCTTGCTTAAGCTTGTTGGACGCAGACGTATGTTGTTAAATTATCTGAAGAAAACAGAAGTTCAACGCTACCGCAACATTGTTGAAAAACTTGGCTTGCGTAAGTAGTTTTTAAAGAACGCTTAACTCGTTTAGGTTTGGCGTTTTATGTGAATTAATTTTTTAAGACCATTACATGAATATTAATCATAACGTTTGTGTAATGGTCTTAATTTTAACAACTAACAACATAAACACAACTAAGTTGATAACTAAGCAGTAGAAGTAAGTAGAAAAGGGGGGACCGAGCGAAATATCGAAGAAAAAAGTATTTTAGACAGGCTTTACTTGCCGTGAAAAATTTGGATACTTTGTTTTGAATTCGGTGCTTTGCTCGGCGTCCCCTTATCAGCTTTCAGCTTTAAGCTCAGCGTTTATGTTTAAAAAGGATTTTATCTATGTCGAATGTATTTGATTGTCAAAGAGTCAACGTGATGGTTGGCGGAAAAGAAATTATTTTGGAAACAGGACGTATCGCCAACCAGGCAAACGGGTCTATCTGGATTCAGTGTGGTGGAACGGTTGTTATGGTTACTGCTTGTAGCCAAGCTATGGAACGTGATATGGGTTTTTTCCCGCTGACTGTTGAATATGCTGAAAGAATGTATGCTGCCGGGCGTATTCCCGGTTCTTTTTTCCGTCGTGAAATCGGTCGCCCTTCAGAAAGAGAAACTTTGGTTTCTCGTTTGATTGACCGCCCGATACGCCCTTTATTTCCTAAAGGCTTAAAGCAAGAAGTTCAAGTATTGGCAACGGTTATCTCAGCCGACCAAGAAAACGAAAGCGATGTTTTATCTATCGCCGGAGCTTCGGTGGCTCTTGGTCTTTCTTCGATTCCGTTTGCAGGACCTGTGGCTGGTGCCAGAATAGGGCGTGTTAACGGGACTTATGTTTTAAACCCTACCGTTCAAGAGCTTGAAAAAAGCGATATGAATATTGTTTTTGCCGCTTCAAAAGATGCTGTTGTTATGGTCGAAGGCGAAGCAAAATTTATTAGCGAAGATACTTTCTTAGAGGCTTTAAATTGGGGTCATAAAGAAATACAACCTCTTTTACTTGCTCAAGAAGAATTAGTAGCAAAAGCCGGAAAGGTTAAAGCCGCTACTCCTGAAATAATAGAAAATGTTGCGTTGGCAGAAAAAGTTTCTAATATTATTAAAACTGATTTAAGTGCCGCTTTACAAGTTCCTGCTAAGCTTGAACGTAAAGAAGTCCGCAAAGCGGTTAAAGAAAAATTGGTTGCCGCTTTAAACGAAGACCCTGAAATTTTGGATAAGCCTGAATTAATGGCAGAAGCCTTGGAAGAACTCGGTAACCTTGAAAAGAAAATAGTGCGTGAGCGTATTTTAAAAGAAGGTAAACGTATTGATGGGCGTGATACTAAAACCGTGCGTCCTATTTTAATTGAACCTTCGGCTTTGCCAAGGGCTCATGGTTCTGTTATTTTCTCTCGTGGTGAAACTAAATCTTTGGTAGTAACAACATTAGGTAGTGCTACTGATGAACAAAGAATGGATTCTTTAAACGGTGATTATGTTAAGCGTTTTATGCTCCACTATAACTTCCCTCCATTCAGCGTTGGCGAAGTTAAACCTGTGCGTGTTTCTCGCCGTGAAATCGGACACGGAGCCTTGGCAGAAAAAGCGTTACGCCAGATTCTTCCGTCTGAAGAAAGTTTTCCTTTTACCTTGCGTATTGTTTCAGAAACTTTGGAATCAAACGGTTCTTCCAGTATGGCGGCCGTTTGTGGCGGAACCTTGTCTTTAATGGACGCAGGCGTTCCTATTTCCGCACCTGTGGCTGGTATTGCCATGGGTTTAATCAAAGAAGGTTCGGAATACATTATTTTAACTGATATTTTGGGTGATGAAGATGCCCTTGGCGATATGGATTTTAAAATAGCCGGAACAAGAGACGGTATCACCGCTGTTCAAATGGATATTAAAATAAGCGGTATTCCTACTGAAGTTATGGGTAAAGCCCTTAACCAAGCTAAAGACGCACGTCTTCATATTTTAGGCGAAATGCTTAAAGCTTTACCTGCTTCAAGAGGCGAATTGTCTCAATATGCTCCGCAACATTGCGAAGTTTCCGTTAGCCCTGATGTTATTCGTTTAATTATCGGGCCGGGCGGAAAAAATATTAAAGAAATTACCGCTAAAACCGGTGCTTCCGTTGATATTGACGATAGCGGAAAGGTTGCGATTTTTGCTCCGACACAAGACGCTTTGAACATTGCCAAAGCTATGGTTTTAGCCTTTGACCAAAAAGCAGAACTCGGAAAAGATTATGGTGCGAAAGTTAAAAAAGTTTTAGAAATAGGCGTTGTTGTTGAACTTATGCCTAACCTTGAAGCTTTGGTGCATGTATCACAACTTGATACCTCCAGAGTTGAAAACGTAGCTGATTTTGCCAAAGTCGGCGATGAAATGACTGTTAAAGTTGTTGAAATCTCAGGCGATCGAGTGCGTGCTTCTCGTAAGGCTGTTTTACTCGAAGCCGAAGGTCAAGTTTGGAAGCCAGAAGATACCGCTCGCCCACAAAGAGAACGTAGCGGTGGCTATCGTGATGGTGGAGACCGAGGACGTAGAGACGGCGGTGGTCGTGGTGATTCTCGTGGCGGTTATCAAAAACGTTAGAAGTTAAAGAATAATAATTTTATCGCACAATGGTCAAAAGGCTGTTGTGCGATAATTTTATGTTGAAGAAAAATTTAGTTTGGCATATTAATATTAAATAAAATCCTAAAAAAATAACGTAAAATGTCGTTTTGTAATGCTCTTAGTTTGTTAAATAAACTTCTAAAAGCGTAATTAGGAATATTTTAAATAAAAAATAAATTAAATGAGGTTGTTATATGTTATGTCCTTGTGGTAGTGAAAAAGAATTGGAACAATGTTGCGGACCTATTATTGAAGGTACAATTAACGCAGAAACCGCCGAAGCCTTGATGCGTTCTCGTTATACCGCTCATGTGTTAAAAAAATATGCTTATCTTGATAATTCTGTTCACCCGGATAGTAGAGATGGAGAAAGTGCCGCCGAAGTTGATCAATATGCCGATCATATTAACTGGGTTGGTCTTGAAATTGTTTCAGTTAAAGACGGCGGAAAAGACGATACAACAGGCGAAGTATCTTTTGTCGCTCGCTATAAAATTAAAGATTTTGATCAAGAAATTAAAGAAGAAGCCGAATTTAAACGTGATAGCGACGGAAAGTGGTATTATTACAGCGGGAAAGTGCATGGGCACGTTCCTTATAAAAGAGAAGGCGAAAAGATAGGGCGTAACGACCCTTGTTCTTGTGGTAGTGGTAAAAAATATAAAAAATGTTGTGCCACAAAATAGTTTTTGTTGAGTATTTTTAATAACAATGTTTTTTTACATAGCTAAGAAATAGGTGAAACTATGATGATTAATTTTAAGGTTGATCAAGAAACTTGTATCTCTTGTGGTTTGTGCGTTGAAGATTGTCCTCAGAACTGTATTGAGATGAAAAAAATTCCTGTTTTGGCACAACCTCAAGCCTGTATTGCCTGTCAACATTGTTTGGCTATTTGTCCGGTGGGGGCGATTTCTATTTTTGGTCTTGATCCTAAAAATAGTACCGAACTTATCGGAAGCTTACCTGACCTTAAGTCCATGACTGCTTTGGTTCAGGGGCGTCGTTCATATAGACACTATGAAGGGCGTAATGTTGAACCAAGTTTGATTTATGATTTGATTAATACTGTTGTTTATGCTCCAACCGGTTGTAACGCACAGCAGGTGCTTTTTACCGTCATTAAAGAAAAAGAAAAATTGGCGGATTTTAGAGAGTGGCTGATTGCTGAGTTGGCAAAGGTTTATCAGTTGCCTGAATATCAAAAACTTCCGGGAGCGAGGTTTATGCACGCTGTTGTTGACTCTTGGCGTAACAATAAAGAAGATATTTTGTTTAGATCTGCTCCGCATGTTATGATTACGTCCGCTCCTCCAACTGCCCCTTGTGCGAGAGAAGACGGTGTTTTAGCTTTAAGTTACTTTGAGCTATTGTCTCAAAGTGCCGGATTAGGAACAGTTTGGGACGGTATTGTATATTTGACAATGCAGTATTTTGTGCCTCATGCTAAGGAATATTTGGGTATACCAAACGATCATGTACTTGGTTATGCTATGGCTTTTGGTTATCCTACTGTTAAGTATCCGAGAGCTGTTCAGCGTAAACCTATAAAAATTAATTATGTGTAATATTGAGTGTTAAGCTTTGTTGTATATATGAGGCTTTAGGGTTTAAAAATCTATCAGCTTAGTTTTATTAACTATAGCTTAGTTTGAAAACCAAAGGATAGACGAATGAAAATACTTTGTGTCGATTGTTTGTTTGCAAAGCTTTTAAAACAGCGTGGGCACGAAGTCTTAGAGCTTAATAACGTACACGGAATATTGTCGCTACCTCATTTTTTGAAAAGTAAAAACTTTTTTCCCGACCTTATAATTCAGCAAGAAAATATTAAGATTCGTCTTATCCTTTCAGGATTGGAAGAAGTTGATTGTCTAAAATTATTTTGGTCTATTGATACTCATATTAATTTGCACTGGCAAATATATTATTTCAAGCTTTTTGATGCTGTTTTAACGCCACATTATTCATGGCTTAAAAAGCTTGAAAAAATAAATTTGCCTCTTTTTTTTCGCCTACCTTTGCCTGCTCCTTTTTTATCATATAAAGCATATGAAAATAGAACGGAAGAGCTTAGTTTTGTTGGTCGTTTTACAAAATTTCGCCCTTTGCGTCAAAGATTGAAAGATGCTTATGCCTTATTAGGATATCAGAACTTTATTGAAGAGATAAGTTATCGTGATATGCTTAAATTGTATTCTAATACTAAGCTCGTACCCAATGAAAGTTTGGGATATGAACTAAATTTGCGTATTTTTGAATCAGCCGGAGCAGGAGCCGTTGTCTTGGCTCAAAATATAGGCGAAGATCAAGATGCAGTCTTTGAACCTCAAAAAGAGTGTGTAATTTGGCATGATATTATTGAACTTTTTGATTTAACTAAGTATTATTTAAAAAATGAGTCGCTTGCCAAAAAAATCTCAGAAGCGGGGTATGCGAGGGTACAAAAAGAACATCTCATAGAACAGCGTCTCAATACTCTGTTGTATTTTATGAAAAATATTACACAGAACACTCGAAACAAAGTTGAAGACAGAAAAAATTTGTGGTTGAGTTTAGTTCAACTTGTACGCAATAACATGTTAGATTTTTCTTATTTGGACTTGCTTGGGGCCGCTGATGGACTTGCTGATGATTGCCTGATGGTTGCCTTTAAAATTATATTATTGACAGAAAATCAACAATATGACGATGCTCGTCGTTTAATACACTCTTTTTCAACTAACAAAGAATTGTGTGTTAATGTTTTCAGTTCAGACTATTTATTGTTGCTAAGTTCCTGTTCTGCCAGTGCGATGTTTCAAGATGATTTTAACTTAGCTAAATATTTTTTGTTAATGTATTACAATGAGCTTGTTAAAAGCAACGAAGCTCAGGCGTTAATCTTATTTAATCAAGTAAATTGTCAGCCAATTTCAGAGTTTGAACTCTGTTTAAGTTGGGCTCGTTTGTTTGAGAATAAAGAAATATTATCATGGATCGGTTTTAAGTTTTACCCTTATAGAAAAAATTCAGAAGAAAAAAACAATTTTGAATATAGGGCATATATGCCACAATGCTCGTTATCATGGTTATTAACCGCAAAAACTTATAAGCAAGATCAAAACTTAAAAAAATATTTAGAAGCTTTAGTAGAAAAAACAAATGGGCTATCTTCTATTTATCAAGATGAATTGTCAGATTTTATTGTAAAATCGGCAAATAGCTCTTTACAATGGCGTTTTTTGACGGAATTAGGCGTTAAAAAGCTTGAACAGTGTCAGTTTGGCGAAGGGCTAAGCGATATTAAAACAGCTTTTCAGTTGGCAACAGAAAAAAATATTCAAGCAAATTTTCACGAACTTTTATCTCGTTTAACTTCACAAGAAAGAAAAGAAAATATTTTAAACTGTATGAAATTTTATACAACTTAATAGGTAACTCTTTGATTTAATATTGTTTATACTGGTGTTTTTTACGTGTTACTTCAAAGAAATATCTAAAACATTATAAAAAAAATAACTCAAGACTTGACAGCAATCTGTTGCAAGGCTATCAGCAAGAGAGAGCTTGCTTTTTTTATGAAAAAAGTTTAGGCAGAATGAATTAGAATAAATAGTAAAAAAAAATGGAGGATACCACCATGGGTTGGGATGTAACTGTTGATTTGGATAAATGTACAGGCGACGCAGAATGCGTAGATGTTTGCCCTGTTGAAGTTTATGAAATTCAAAATGGTAAAGCACATGCTGTTAATGCAGAAGAGTGCCTTGGTTGCGAATCTTGCGTAGAGGTTTGCGAAGCCGGTGCGATTACTATTACTGAAAACTAGACTTTAATTTAATTAAAGTGAAACAATAAATGCCGGTTGTACTTTTGTACATCTGGCATTTATTTTGTTTAAATTCAGAGTTGAGACTATTGCAGAATAGTTTTAAAGTGGCTTTCGCCGGCAAAATACTCCGGCCAGACACTCCAAAGATACTCCGTAAAGACACTCCAAAAATCACGAATAAAGTCTCTTTGGGGGCTTCGGGGGTATCCCCAGAAACAAAGGGAAAATTTAATTTTCCTGTAAAATGAGTGGTTTTTGTGTCTTAAAATGTTTTATGCTATGTGCATGCAGAGTATCAAACGATAATAAAAGTACGCAAAACAGAGTTTTGCAATGGTCTTGAGTTGAAATTTAGAAAGAATTATAAGGATTAATATGTTAAAAAATACTCATCATGTTTTAACTATTTCTTGCCCTGATGTTATTGGTATTGTTGCTTCTGTTGCGACATTTTTAGTTGATCATGGTGCGAATATTGTTGATAGTTCTCAGTTTGGAGATAGAAGCACGGGTCTTTTTTTTATGCGAGTTCATTTTGAACTTAACCCTGATGTTTGTGATATAAAAAATTTGCAGACAGATTTTTTAACTTTGGCTCAACGTTTTACGATGAATTGGGATATTTGTTGTGTGGGAAAGAAAAAGCGCGTGCTTGTGATGGTTTCTCGTTTCGGACATTGTTTAAATGACCTTTTATACCGTTTTCGAGCCGGTGTTTTAAACGGTGAACTCGTTGCCGTTGTCTCTAACCATCAAGATTTTAAATCTTTGGTCGAATGGCATAATATTCCGTTTTTTTATCTGCCCGTTGATAAAAATAATAAAGATGAACAAGAAGCAAGACTCTTAAGCCTTATAGCGGAACAAGAAATTGATGTTGTTGTTTTAGCAAGGTATATGCAAATTCTTTCAGAAGATCTTTGCGAAAAGCTTAAAGGACGTTGTATTAATATTCACCATTCCTTTTTACCAAGCTTTAAAGGGGCCTCACCCTATAAACAGGCTTATGAACGTGGTGTAAAGTTAATTGGAGCTACCGCACACTATGTAACTTCCAATTTGGACGAAGGTCCTATTATTGAACAGGGCGTAGAAAGAGTAGACCACTCTTACGCCCCTCAGGCTCTTGAAGCTTTGGGGAAAGATATGGAGTGTGTGGTTTTGGCAAGAGCCTTGACTTATCACCTTGAACAGCGTGTTTTGATAAACGGTAATAAGACTGTTGTTTTAAAATAATTACAATAAAAGTTATTTAAGCAAGGCTTCGGCGACTCTTATATCATAAAGAAGGGTTGGGTCTGAGCCTTGCCCTCTTTCTTTATACATTGCGGCAGCGGCATTAATTATATCGATATTAAGCCATTCGTGTTTTTCCCAAATTTCCGGTTTTTCGTTATGCCATAAACGAAACTCAATCCCGTTTGCTCCGTTGCGAACATATACTTTGGCTTTGTGATCATTGGGGTTTGGGTAATAGTAAAACCCATTTATATCTTTCATGTTGTTATCCTAATTGATTTTGCAATAATTTTAACTATGGATATTAGTTCATTTTTTATAATAATTTAAGAGCTTGCAGAATATTTTTATTTAGTATAATATATTTTTTATAGTATACATATTCGCTTAGGTCGTCAAGTTATAGTCTTTTTATTGCTTTTGTTCTTTATAAAATAAAAATTAATTGGCTTGACAGCTGTGCAGAATACTAATAAAAAAAGAGTGTAATCTTGTTAAAAAAACAACAAGTATTTAAACGTGGTTTGATTTATTTTTAAGAACTGAAGTGTGTCAGTTGTGTGAAAGTTAACTTTTGTTTAACTTTTTATAAACATGCTGACTGTAAGTATAGGGCATAACGCCCTATATTGTATAGTTAAAACATAAATAACTAAGCGGAGGAAAGCAATGGCAAAACATGCAACCCCCAAGCTGGATCAACTTGAGTCTGGTCCTTGGCCAAGCTTTGTGTCTGACATAAAGCAAGAAGCCGAGAGTAGAACCAAGAACCCTAAGGGACTTGATTATCAAATACCAGTAGACTGTCCAAGTGACCTTCTTGGTGTTTTAGAATTGTCTTACACAGACGGTGAAACCCACTGGAAACACGGCGGAATCGTTGGTGTTTTTGGTTACGGTGGTGGTGTTATCGGTCGTTATTGCGACCAACCCGAGATGTTCCCGGGCGTAGCACATTTCCATACTGTTCGTATCAACCAACCTGCTGCAAAATACTATTCTACAGACTTTTTGCGTCAGATTTGTGATATGTGGGACTTACGCGGTTCCGGTCTTACCAACATGCACGGTTCTACCGGAGACATCGTTCTTTTAGGTACACAAACCGCACAATTGGAAGAAATTTTTCATGAGATTACTCATAAAATGAACACAGACTTGGGCGGATCAGGTTCTAACCTTCGTACCCCTGAAAGCTGTCTTGGTTCTTCTCGTTGTGAATATGCTTGTTATGATGCTCAAGATTTATGTTATAATCTTACAATGGAATTCCAAGACGAATTACACCGTCCGGCATTCCCTTATAAATTTAAATTTAAATTTGATGCTTGTCCTAACGGTTGCGTTGCTGCTATAGCTCGTTCTGACTTTGCTGTTATCGGTACTTGGAAAGACGATATTCGTATCGACCAAGCTGCTGTTAAAGCTTATGTTGGTGGCGAATTTAAGCCTAACGCCGGTGCTCATGCTGGTCGTGATTGGGGCAAATTTGACATAGTTGAAGAAGTTGTTAAGCGTTGTCCTACTAAGTGTATGACTTGGACAGGCTCAGAACTTCGCATCAACAACAAAGAATGTACTCGTTGTATGCACTGTATCAACACTATGCCTCGTGCTTGTCGCATAGGTAACGAACGCGGTGCTTCTATCTTGCTTGGTGCTAAAGCTCCTGTTCTTGATGGTGCACAAATGGGTTCATTGCTTGTTCCATTTATCGAAGTTTCAGAACCTTACGATGAAATCAAAGATCTTATCGGAAAAATTTGGGACTGGTGGATGGAAGAAGGTAAAAACCGTGAGCGTATCGGTGAAACCATGAAGCGTCTCTCTTTCCAAAAATTGCTTGAAGTAACAGGAATTGAGGCTATGCCACAACACGTTTGTGAGCCACGCCATAACCCATACATGTTCTTTAAAGAAGAAGAAGTACCGGGTGGTTGGAATCGTGACATTGCTGCATATCGCAAGAGACACTTAAGGTAATATGGGGGTATAAAAAATGGCATTTATTTCTTCTGGCTACGATCCTAGTAGCCCAATGAAAAATCGTATTACAGATATTGGCCCTCGTAAATATAGTGAGTTTTATCCTCCCTTTATTGCTAAAAATAAAGGTAAGTGGGCATATCACGAAATTCTTGAACCAGGTGTATTAGTACACGTTGGTGAAAGCGGAGATAAAGTATACACAGTTCGTTGCGGTACCGCACGTTTGATGTCTATTACTTTAATTCGTGAAATGTGTGATATAGCTGATAAACACTGTAGCGGATACTTGCGTTTTACTACTCGTAGTAACGTTGAGTTTATGGTTGACAGCGAAGACAAGCTAAAAGCACTGAAAAGTGATTTAGCAGCTCGTAAGTTTGCCGGTGGTTCTTATAAATTCCCTATTGGTGGAACCGGTGCTGGTATTACCAACATCATTCACACTCAAGGTTGGGTACACTGCCATACTCCTGCTACTGATGCTTCCGGACCTGTTAAGGCGGTTATGGACGAAGTTTTCGCAGACTTCCAACAAATGCGTCTTCCTGCTCCTTTGCGTATTTCACTTGCATGTTGTATTAACATGTGTGGTGCCGTACACTGTTCTGATATTGGTATAGTTGGTATTCACAGAAAACCTCCTATGATCGATACAGACTGGGTTGACCAACTTTGTGAAATTCCTTTAGCTGTTGCTTCTTGTCCTACTGCTGCTGTTCGTCCTACTAAGATCGACAGAGCAGACGGCACAAAAATGAACTCTATTGCGATTAAAAACGAACGTTGTATGTATTGCGGTAACTGTTACACCATGTGTCCTGCTCTTCCTATCTCTGATAAAGAAGGCGACGGTATGGCTATAATGGTTGGTGGTAAGGTTTCTAACCGTATCTCTATGCCTAAATTCTCAAAAGTTGTAGTAGCTTATATTCCTAACGAGCCACCTCGCTGGCCTTCTATGACTAAAGTCATTAAGAAAATCGTTGAAGTTTATGCTGCTAACGCTAATAAATATGAGCGTTTAGGTGAATGGGCTGAACGTATAGGTTGGGAACGCTTCTTTAGCTTAACAGGCTTAAAGTTTACCCACCACCTTATTGATGACTTCCGTGACCCTGCTTACTATACATGGCGTCAAAGCACTCAGTTTAAATTCTAAGCTGAATTATGATTGATAAACCGGGTAAGTTTTCGAGCTTACCCGGTCTAAAATAAATAGCCGGTCTAAAATAAATAGGTTGAAAAGGGGTCTGATTATGGATGAGAATCAACAAAAAATCGTAGATTACCTTAAAGGTAAATCTGCTGCTAAAAGTAAATTTTATTTTAATGATTTTCTTGAAGTGTTTCCAGGCGAAAGCCCACGTCAAGTAAAAAAATATCTTACTGCTTTAATTAACACAGAAGTGTTGGAATTTTGGTCTTCAGGCAGTACTACTATGTACGGCTTAAAAGGTGCCGGCAAACAAAGCCACGCTGAAGGCGAAGACTAAGTCTTAAAATTTAAGGGAGTATAAAAACTCCCTTTTTTTTGTTCCATATTACAGCATCAAACGACAACAAAAGAAAGTAAAACGCAGTTTTTCAATGGTGTTACCTAGCAAATGCTTAGAGGCGGGCTGATTCGGTTAGTTGTAAAACCTGAATATACGCCGCTTTTGAATAATCGTTATTATCAAGCCAAAGTTGGCAAAAGCTAGTTAAAGGGCGGATACAGGGCGGATAATTTATCCAGAAATTATCAAAGGTATTTTTTTTGTTTATATTCAGCTTGCCTGCAAAATAGCGACACAGCTTGATTAAAGCTTGGTTATATTTCAATAATAACTTTGGATTAATGGTTTCTAATTCTTTTTTTAGTTTTAGTTTAAACGTTGAATTTTCTTGATTAGGTGCAAAATTTTTTGAAAGATGCTCATAAAAAAAACTTTGCCAAAAAACACTAAATGCTGTTTTTATATTGAAATTTTGTCTTGCGTCTTTTCCTAATATCGGCTTGAGTTTATATAATCCTGATAATTCCCCTAAATAGTTTCTATCGCTTATATATAAATTTAAGCCCTTTAAGTTGAGGCGTTTGAGGTTTTGTTCTCGTCCTAAAATAAGTTCGTTGGCGATTTGTGCTATTTTTAGCGGTTTAAAAAAATTATGACATTTTAAATTGCGTTCACATTTCCAACAACCTACACAGCTTAAATTTGCCGATACAATCAAGTGTCCCGGGCTGTTTGGTCCTGTTTCAAAAGCACTAACATTACCGAGTGAAAGATTTATTGTTTTAACGCCCAATAAGCTTGCTAGGTGTAAAGGTCCGGTGTCGGGGCAGATAAATAAATCTATTTTTTTTAACATTTCCACAAGTTCTGCAATGGAAAAGTGTCCGCAGAGATTTATGCCGTGCAATCCTTGTAATTGATCGCATATTTCTGCTCCCATTTTCTCTTCTGTTTTTCCACCGAGTAAAACGGGTTTGTGTCCAAGTTTAAACAATGCAAGGACAAGTTCGGCAAAAAAATTAGCATTCGGGTGTTTTTCAGCTTGACTTGCTCCGACAAAGATACCAATGCGAGCGTTTTTTTTCTTTGTTACTTCAGGTTTTGCCCAATTAAAATGTGGAAGAGCTACTTTATGAGATGATTCGGCATAATCATTATTGCTATTGATTTTAATATGTTGAGCTATATCTAAAATGTTTAAGTCAGACCAATGATAGTGGTTATGGCGATTATTGTGTGTGAGACTGGCACGATAGATTTGCCAATTTCCTTTTATTCTCAAATTGTTATCTTCATCAAGGTAATAGCCATAAAACCAATCATGCTTGAGCTGTTTCACTAGTTCGGCAGATTCGGTTCGGTGGCTTAAATTAATAATGCCGTGATAAGGTCTGGTTATTAATCGGTGGGCGGCGGAGTAAGGAAAATAAGTAACGTTTGGTGAAATCGGTAATAGCTCGGAAAAATAATTCTCTTCTGCGACTATCCAGATGGGGTTGGTCTGAAAGTTTTTTTCCAAAAAACTCACCAATGGAAAGCTTAAAATAAGGTCTCCCATGCGTTGCATTTGGATAATAAGAATAGGGTTTGTTGACATGTTTTTTTTGTTTTTAAAATGAAGTAAATATTTGTAATATATTATATGCCCAACAGCTTGTTTATACAACAATTTTAAAATGATTGTAAAGATATGTTTTTTTATATATAAGGGTTATATCAAATTTTAGAAATACCTTGTTTTTTATTATTTGTATAATTTTTATAAAAATATTATGAATAAAGTAATTTATGCCGATAAAGGATATATCATTTCTTTTTTATAATATACTTTTATCAAAAATTATTACTCGTTTATTTTATATTACTCTGTTATTCCAGCTAACAATATCTTTAGAGTCAACTAATGAATAAAACTGTTTTCCAATATACTGTCTTTGGTATCGCTTTTGGGTTTATGTTTCCTATTTTTGCGTTAATTTTTGAGTTTTGGTATAATGACTTAACCGTGTCTATTGGGAATATGTTAGGCATTTATAGCCGAGTTCCTTTACTTTTTATGATTACTTCGGCACCTATTTTTTTAGGTGGTGCCGCTCATATTATGGGCATATTTAAAGCAAAAGCCGACTTATTTAATGACCAACTTCAAGATATGATTGTAACTCTTGAAAAGCAAATTGTTATAGAAGAAGAAGAAAGGCGTGAGGCGGTTAAAAACAAAGAACTCGCCGAAAAAGCCATGCAAGAGGCTAATGTTGCCAAAACTAATGCAGAAGAAGGTTATAAAATCATATCTCAAACCGCCTCAAGAGTTGAACAAGTCGTAGAGCGTTTGATTAATGCGGGTAAACAGCTTGATACTCAGATGGAAACAATTTTAGAGAGTTCAGAGGTGCAACATAAAAAAATTGCTGCCTGCGTGAGTGCTATGGACGAAATGAACGCTAATGTTGTTGGAATCAATCAAAATACCAGTTTGGTTTCTGATGCTGCTGATAATTCAAAAAATAAAGCAGAACACGGCAATGCGATCGTTAATCAAAGCGTAGCCGCAATTGGCACCGTGCAAAGCACAATCACTCAATTAAAAGAACATATCGAGGGATTAGGGGAGCAAGTTCAAAAAATAGGTAAAGTAATTACCTTAATTGACGAAGTTGCCGATCAAACTAACCTTTTAGCTTTAAATGCCGCTATTGAAGCCGCTAGAGCAGGGGAAGCGGGAAAAGGTTTCTCGGTTGTTGCCGGAGCGGTTAGAAAACTGGCTGAAAAAACCATGTTTGCAACCAAAGAAGTAGAAAGCGTTATCTTAACTGTACAAAATAATACGCACACCAGCATAAGCACAACGGAAAGAGTTGCCTCTGATCTAAATTATGCAACTGATTTTATTAACCAATCAAGTATGGCTCTTAATGAAATAGTTGCGGGTTCGAGTAAGGTAAACGATCAACTACAGCTTGTGGTTGTTGCAACAGGTGAACAATCGGAAACAAGCCATAAAGTTACTGCCGTTTTAAATGAAATTAAATTATTAGACCAAAATAACGCAGACGCCATGCAGAATTCCGAGTTGGCGGTTAAAGAATTGTTTATTCAAATTAATGAGCTTTATTCATTGGCTAAAAGTTTAAAATTGCCAAATAATTGATACAAAACAATTGATACCAGGTACTTGATACCAAGTAATTGATACAAAACAATTGATACCAGGTACTTGATACCAAGTAATTGATACCATGCAATTGATATAGGTAGCTTGCTAATCTTAAAACCAATAAAAAAGACTTTAGAGTGTTATTCTAAAGTCTTTTTTTGTTTAAGATATTTCAATTCTTATACTTGTGCTAAAGCTTCAAGATCAGCACTGGATAATAATTTATCAAGATCAAGCAATATTAATAAGCGGTCATGTAACTTTCCGACTCCGTTAATATATTCTGATTCTAAGCCGGCTACGACAGGTGGTGGTGGTTCTACCGTGCTTGCGGGAATTCGCAAGACTTCAGAAACCGAGTCAACCACAAAGCCTACAATCATGTTATTTATTTCAATAACAATAATGCGAGTGTGTTTATCGTGTTCTTTAGAGTGGAGACCAAAGCGTCTTCTTAAATCGATAATCGGAATAACCTTTCCTCTTAGATTTATAACGCCCTCAACAAATTCTTGCGCTCTTGGAACTTTTGTAATTTCCATAGTGCGAATAATTTCTTGAACTTTAAGAATATCAACGCCAAACTCTTCTTCCCCTATGCTAAAGGTAACAAGTTGTAAAAGTTCGTCGTCTTTTTTTTGGGAATGATCCATTCTATTCTCCCTTTGTTTTTCCAGTCGCTTAATATCTTAGTATAGAGTATACTTTGTATTAAAATAAAAAATTAAATTTATACTATAGATGAAGTTGTATAGTTCTATTATTTATTTCTTATATACTTTTTATAATTTTTAGTAAAGAGCTATACAAAATGATTCTGAAGAATTTTAAAGATTTTAATTTAAACTGCTGTTTCCAATAAAAAACCAGACTCCGGCGTAATTAAACTTGCTGTTCCCGTATTGTCATATTTTTTTATTAAATGCAGTTGTTCGCTGTTAAACTTATTGGCACGCAGATTATCAACGCTTAGTTTAACACTTTGAATAAGAGCGTCAAAGTTGCTGATAGTTGTTTTGTTTGCTTCTTCTCCAACCTTTGATAAACCCGGAACGGTATAGTTGTTAGAGCTTGTATTTATAGCAATAAAAACTTCATTTTTACCGTTTTCAAAAAAATTATTCATGGCATTATTGATATTTTGATTTAGATATGCCAAAAATTTATCTCCGGAATCTGTTCCTAAATTTTTATCAATAAAAGTTGTGGCTTCTAGCAAACCCTGACCAAGGTTTTCTTCGTTTAAACTTTCGCTTGTATTTTTATAAAGCATAGCCGTAACAACAGTGGCGACTTCTTCACCAAAGTTTTTTCCGACAAAGTTAATTGTCTTGGCTAGGGCGTCTTTGAGTTCGGCACTTTGTTTTTTGTATGCCTCAAGGTCTTCCGCAGAAAGCTCGTTAAGCTTAACATTATATTTTGATTCGATAGATTTATTTGATAAATAATCAGCGGCAGTAGTAGAAATATCATTAATCTTGCTAAAACGACGCTGTTTTGAAAAACCTGCGGATTGACTTTGTTGTGCGGAAGAAAAGTTTGAAAAAAGAGAGTCAAAACTTAATTCTATACTGTTGATATTCATATTAAACTCCACATCAGGTGCTTATATTTTATTTAATTTGGCACGTTTGCTGTCATAACTTATCGACAGTTTGGAGTAAAAGTTTAGAGATTAAAAACGAAGACTAATTACAGTAACTCTTTATTTTGAATGAATAAAAAACTACTTTTTTTATTTAGTCGCTTATTATATAATAAAGTCGTAGCTTTTTATGACTTAAGATGTTTTATGTTGTGTGTCTAGAGAGCATAAAACGATGGCAAAAGAACGAAAAACTGAGTTTTGCAATGGTCTTTATTTATGATGATTTGATTAAATTAACAGTTTATAAAATTCTTTTTTATTAATATAATTAGGTGGGGTTATTTTGCAAAATTCAATTATACCTATGTGTTATGGAATTATTCCGGCACGCTTCGGCTCAACACGTTTTCCCGGTAAGCCTTTAGTAGAAATATGCGGAAAGCCCATGTTTTGGCATGTTTATCAAAGAGCTAAACAATGTTCATCTCTGATAAGCGTTAGTTTGGCGACTGATGACCAGCGTATTTTTGATGCGGCTGTTAAACTTGATGTGCCTGTTGTTTTAACGGGAGATTGGCATCAGAGCGGAACCGACCGTGTTTATGAGGCGGCTGTAAACTTGAAACTGCCTGAAAATGCGGTTGTCGTAAATATTCAAGGCGATGAGCCGGCTCTTAACCCAAGCCTGTTAGACGCTTTAGTAGAAGCCTTTAACGACCAAGCTGTTCAGGTTAGTACGTTAGCACGCCCCTTAACAAAAGAAGAATCGACAAGTCCGGATAGAGTAAAAGTCGTTTTAGCCAATAATGGTGATGCCTTATACTTTTCTCGTTCGTTAATTCCTTATTTAAGAGATGAATGTGATAACGTCGAAAATATTTTTTTAATGCACCTGGGCTTTTATGCCTTTCGCTTAAAAACTTTAAAACAGTTTACTCAACTAGCTCCGGGGCGTTTAGAAAATCTGGAAAAATTAGAACAACTGCGTTTTTTAGAAAATAACATTCCAATTAGAGTGAAAAAAGTAAACTGCCAGAGCTTTGGAGTCGACAGCCCCGAAGATTTGGAAAAAGTTATAAAGATTATGCAAAATATCTAAGACAACCTTATACTTTTCTCGTTCGTTAATTCCTTATTTAAGAGATGAATGTGATAACGTCGAAAATATTTTTTTAATGCACCTGGGCTTTTATGCCTTTCGCTTAAAAACTTTAAAACAGTTTACTCAACTAGCTCCGGGGCGTTTAGAAAATCTGGAAAAATTAGAACAACTGCGTTTTTTAGAAAATAACATTCCAATTAGAGTGAAAAAAGTAAACTGCCAGAGCTTTGGAGTCGACAGCCCCGAAGATTTGGAAAAAGTTATAAAGATTATGCAAAATATCTAAGACAATTTTTATTGGAGGAATACATGAAAAGAATATGTTTTTTGTATTGTATGATTTTTGTTTTTTTACTTATGCCGAATATTGTCGGTGCTACCCAGAGTAGAGATGATGGGTTATCTCAATTTATGTTTGGTATATCATATAATGAACTTTTGGACACAGGGGATATACGCTCACACAAGGCAGAGTTTTTAGCGGGTGAAGAAATTCAAGGGGTGTTTGAAGAGTATGATACTTTATTATACGATAAAAAAAATGGCTATATGGAGCTTCATCTAGATGCTTCCCCATGTGATTGTCCTGGTAAAATTACGGCGGCCGCGTATGCCAAACGCAATGGAGGTTATCTATTTCTTAGAAATAAAGAAACAACATGTATTTATAGGCATGTAAATGGCATAGTCGCTAGCGAACCAATCACAAGCTATATGCCCGTTGGTTTTGGTCTTCAAATGTTTTTACCGGAACATTTTTCTTTGCCAAAAAATGATGAGGCGGCTTTTTTTCTTACCGCAGAAATTCCAAGGCAAGGTACCACAACCACTTTACAACTAAAACAAATCCCTTTTGGGTTATATGTACCTTCCACAACATTGCTTATTGATGATGCTCCTTTAGCGTTGGCTGATAAGGCCAAGGAAGTAGAACAGATAAACGACCCACAGTTAAGCCTTGAAAATGGAAGCTTTTACAAAACCTATCATAATATTCATGAATCAGCCTTAATATTCTTTGATCCGGAACAGTTTAATGACGAAGCGTATCCTACTGAATTACCTAAAAAAGAATTGCAAGACATGCTACTTTCCGGGAATCTTTCAGCAATAGGCGAAAAGGATAGGCATATTTTGGAAAAACTTGGTGCATACGCTAGTTCTTATCCCCCCATAACATTGGAACATATGAGTGAACGTTTTCGTTTTTTTTATATGGTATATCAGGTAGAGCAAAACCTTGTTTGGGATACTTGTACAATGGAATGGGATTCGGTTGCAGGGCGTTTTCGCATTACAAAAAAATGGCTTTCACGTAAAAAACCCGCAAGCTTCCTTGAATTTCTCCGTGATGCCGATTTTTGGGTGGCTGCGTGTTGATTCACGTGGGAATAGTTTGATGCTATTGTGTATACCTAATAGTGGCATAATGTTGTTGAAAGAATAACATTTCAGGGGTTGCAGATATAATATCTTTAAATAATTTAATAAATTTTAAGTTCTTAATTAATTTGTTATTTTTTCAAAAAATATTTGCTTTTTATAAAAAAATAGTTGACAATTTCTCGGAACTTGCATAAATATTCACTTCGCAACAAGATTTTTATATGTTTGTTGTTTATCCTTTAGGCTTTTTGCTTAAAGATCAAGCGTCCCCATCGTCTAGCTGGCCCAGGACAACGCCCTTTCACGGCGTCGACAGGGGTTCAAATCCCCTTGGGGACGCCACAAATTTCTTAGGTTGTATCTGAATGATGTAACCTTTTTTGGTTTTATTAAATTTATCTTTAGGCTTTTTGCTTAAAGACCAAGCGTCCCCATCGTCTAGCTGGCCCAGGACAACGCCCTTTCACGGCGTCGACAGGGGTTCAAATCCCCTTGGGGACGCCA
>NZ_FRDI01000013.1:37162-73950 GCF_900143255.1 Desulfovibrio litoralis DSM 11393 | reverse complement strand
CTCTCCAGTTATAAATAACTGTACAGTTCGAATCAACTAATTGAATCGACTGACTAAAACTCTTAAACTATTTTTTTTAGAATGTTTTCTAACCGAAGTTAAAAAACTATTTTCCCAACTCGCTATTTAATTGTCAAAGAACTAATTCTAAATTAAAACGTTAAAACCTAATTATCTTAAATAATTACGTAGTCAACATAAAAATTTAATCTCTCTTTCCGCTCCAACTTTTCGTGAAACGCGAAAGTTCTTTTTGCCAAACTTATTGAAACTTGTCAACATCTTTTTTATTTTTTTTTAATCTTTTTTTCAAAGCTTTCAAAGCTAGAAAAACAAACTAATCATTTAATATAAAAAAGCTAGACCAAAATCATCTTCTTTATCTAAAAAACATATATCTCAATAAATCAAATTAGTTACATAAAAAAACAAATAAACTCACTTCAATATATCGCTTAAGATAATTAAAAGCAAACCTATTTGCATCTTAAAAAAATCTAATCTTTAAAATATACTCTAATAATTTGATAACAAAGAACATTTTTGAAATTCGCACCAACGCCGAACTCGTTCTTCGTCAGTGCGAGAAATGCTTCTATGTGTTTTATCAAAAAACGTCAAGCACTTTTTTAAGATTTTTTTATTTTTTTTGAGAAAAAGTTGAAGAAAATCTTTGAGGTAGCTAATTTAAAAAGATTAAACATCTTTAAATTCAATGAGATAGATAGAAAACTATAGTTTTAAAATCTTATCATATACGGAAGATAACTCTACGATATTTTTCTTATAACTATCAAAAACATCTTCTCCCTGAAGACCATCTATATCTCGCACTTGAAAAAAGGGAAGCGTTTGTGCAACGGCTGTGTACAAAAGTCTTCTCGAAGGAATCAAAACCTCGTTTGGTCTGGTTTCAAGGGGGTCTTCATTAATTGTACAGCTTTGACCAGCAACCATATATCTTCGGCAAGCTATCGGACGCATTGGATAAACAACACACGCTCCATCAAGATTAAACAAGCAGATTTTTGGTTTTGTCTTAAAATTTTCCAATAGTGTCGCAAGCAGTTGTTGATCTAAAATTGTATTTACATAAAAACCAAGACCAATCACCTCTATAGTAGAAAGAGGAATCGTATGATAACAACAAGCAACGCAACCTTTATAACAAGCTATAATATCTTTATTTTTTTTAGTAACTTGAGCAACACTAAAATCAATTACGGCATAACAATTTAACAACAACGGTAGCCACTGATGTTTTGCCTCATATTCAGGCATTGACAGACGGAATGCTTCAATACTTTTATCTAATGTATTCATCTTTATTGAGCTTATTTATTAAAAGTTAATTTTACTTTGCAGTTGAAATGATATAGCTCCTCGATAGTAAAATCAAGGAGCTAACAATTTAATCAATTATAATTTTAATAAGATTTTAATAAGAATGTTCACTCTTTAAATCTTCGTCTGTAATTTTATGACTAAACACAGTGTATACCCAGATTTGATAAATAATAACAACAGGTAAAATAGCAAGCACTGAATAAAGCATAATCGAAAGAGTTAAAGGAGTAGAGGCTCCGTTATGAATGGTGATAGAGGCCGCCTCGCTAATATTCGAAGGAATAAGAGCCGGATACATACCAAGCACACCAAAGAAGGTTACTCCCAAAATAAACAAAGCACTAAAGAACCAAGATAACCAGGCCATACGGGCTTTAATTAAAAAGTATAAAGTCAACAAAGAAACAACAGCAAGAATAGGGAATATTAATAAAGCCGGCATTTTTGCATAATTAGCAAAAAGATGAGTTTCTTTATAACTCCAACCTAAAAAGAGTAGAGCCACCGCAAGCAAATAACCCCAAAGGCAACCTGCTGTTTTCATTGCACGTTCTGAAAGTTCGCCTGGTGATTTAATTGCTAACCATAATGCCCCGTGAACACAGAACATAAGCACAAAGAGAATGCCACCGGCTAAAGCATAAGGGTTTAAAAGCATTAGCAGATTTCCGTGATAAACTCCGGCTTCATCTAAAGGAATACCTCTAAATAGGTTAGCAAAAGCCACACCTAATAATAAAGCAGGTAAGAAACCACCTAAGAATTGGAAAACATCCCAAAACTTACGCCAAGCATCAGAATCTATCTTATTACGAAATTCAAAAGAAGCCGCTCTAAAAATTAATGCAAAAAGCAATAAATATAAAGGGGCATAAAAAGAACTAAACAATACGGCATAAGCCACGGGAAATGCCGCAAAAGTCGCACCGCCGGCAGTAATTAACCAAACTTCGTTACCGTCCCAAAAAGGTCCGGCAGCGTTATAAACTATACGTTTTTCTGTTTCATTTTTAGCAAGAAAGGGGAAGAGCATGCCCATACCGAAGTCGAAACCATCGAGTATAAAATATACAGCCCATAATAAGCCCCAAAGCACAAACCAGATTGTCTCAAGCATATATTCCTCCGACTATTAGACAAACGTTTAGGGTTTATCTGTAAATAGTATTTACCTCAACTACTTATTAACTAAGTTAACAAGTTTAGCGAGTTGTAAAGTTTCGTTAAGTTATTAAACGGGGTTTGGACCTTTACGCGCATATTTACGCAACAGGTATATATCTAAAATACCCAAGAGAGAGTAGACAACAACAAAAGCAGCTAAAGAAATTGCCACAGAAGAAGCAGGAACGGAAGTAACCGGAGAAATAGCGTCTCTTGTACGCATCATTCCGTAAACAATCCAAGGTTGACGACCGACTTCCGCAACAGTCCACCCCGCCATTACCGCAATATATGGAATAGGGATAAACCAAGGTAATAATTTGGCAAGCCAAGTTTTTTCTTCGATATTTTCACGATAACGCCAAGCAAGGAAAGAAAGAATTAAAAAGACAACGCCAAGCCCCGCCATTAAGCGGAAAGAGAGGAAAGTAACTAAAACAGGTGGGCGATCTTCTTTAGGAAAATCGTTTAAACCTTTAACTTCAGAAGTAAAGTCTCCAAAAGCCAAAAAGCTCATTAAACCGGGAATAGTAATAGCTTGAACGGCGTTGCTAGAATTAGCTTCATCAGGAACAACCAATAAAGACAAACCTGCTGGCTTGCTGGTTTCCCAATGAGATTCCATAGCCGCCATTTTAGCCGGTTGCAATCTTGCCACGGTTTGCCCGTGGTTATGCCCTTGAACAGCAACAAGTATTGCCGCAATAAAAGTAAAATAAGCCGCTATTTTAAAAGAGCGACGGAAGAAATCAACTTCGTTTTTACGCAATAAATGCCAAGCAGAAATACCTAAAACAAAAAATCCGCTGAGCATCCACGCCGCAAAAGTATTATGGAAAAATTGTCCCCAAGCAAATTCGTTGGTTAAAACTTCCCAAAAATTAGCAAGTTCGGCACGTCCTCGTTCGTTATTAATAGTATAACCAACAGGGTTTTGCATCCAACCGTTAGCAAGGATAATCCAAACGGCCGAGATATTACTGGCTAAAGCAACCATCCAAATTGCAAAAAGGTGGACTTTTTTAGAAACTTTTTCCCAACCAAAAATCCACACCGCTAAGAAGGTAGATTCTAAAAAGAAGGCAAGCGTGGCTTCAATCGCAAGCAGTGAACCAAAAATATCACCCACATATTCAGAATAACGAGACCAGTTAGTCCCAAACTGAAACTCAAGAGTGATACCGGTAACAACACCTAAGGTGAAGTTAATAATAAATAATTTACCCCAAAACTTAGCCATGCGTTTATAAACTTCGTTACCCGTACGCACATAAAGCGTTTCGATAAAAGCTATCAAAACAGCCAAGCCTAAAGTTAAAGGCACAAAAATAAAATGGAAAAATACCGCTGTTGCAAATTGCACACGGGATAGCCAAACAACTAAATCATCCATAAATTCAGCTCCCTACGTTTATAATTTTTGATACAAGCTTTATAGCATCATGTATAACAAGTATACCGACTATAAAGATATTTCAAGACAAATATACACATTAAACACAAATGTTTAACAAGAACACAAACTTTACCTTGCTAAACAATAAAAGTTATTATTTATATTTTCATATTAAGCAAAAAAAATCAATAAGTATTCAACTTTAAAATTTATTTTTATTTCAATTTTCTTTTTATCAAACTACTTAAAATAATTATCATGAAACTTAATAAAAATATAGAGAAAGTCGTATGGGAAACAAAAATATTAAAAGAAATATATAAAACAAGCATAGCGTAAAACGCACTCATCAAATCATCACACAAAACGCCCCAACGATTATTCCATTTTTTATCAATAATATCAGCAGGAAATATCTTAATCATATCAAAAATGCGAAACAAAACAAAAGCCCAAAGAGCAAATTCTAAATTGCCCATATTTGGATAAATTAAAGGCACAAAAAGATAACCCGCAATTTCATCAAGCACAAAAGCCGAAGAGTCATGATCTTCAAAATATTTTTCCGCCCAAGTGTTTAAATATAAACAGAAAAATGAAACAACAAGAAAACAAGACAACAATAAAGGAAAGTGCCAAGCAAGCGGGGTAAGATAAAGAATAAATAAATAAATCGCCAAACCCCATAAAGCCGCACAAGTTCCGGGCAGTATCGGAGAAAGACCAAAACCAAAGGCACTCGCCAAAAGAAAATTACGCCTGTCAACGGAAGATAATAGTTTTTGCATAATAAATGATTGTTAGGTTTATAAATTAATAGATTGAAGGGGCTGTGTTTTTTATTTTATAATCAAAGCAGAATAAAATAAACAGTTTTTTGCAATCTTTTAAGCAAAGCCAAGAAAACAGTTCATTAAAAAGAAAAACCCCTTGCAAACAAAATTATTTTACAAGGGGTAGATATATTAAACTATCTTAAACTTTATTTTAAGCCAATTTCTTCATCAGTTAAATAACAAGCCGGGTCTTCTGCCCAAACGTCATCATAAACTGATTCGGCTCTGGCTCTAAAGTTACCCGCACAAATATTTAAAAAGCGACATTTAGCACAACGCCCTTTAACATGCTTGGCTTTTTCTTTTAGTTGAGGCAATAACTCAAGGTTTGGATCGTCCCAAATAGCTGAAAAAGGTCGTTCTAAAACATTACCAAAGCTACGTTCACGCCAGAATTGGTCCGCATGCACTCGCCCGTCCCAAGAAATACAACCAATCCCACGCCCGGAGCTATTACCTTCGTTAAATTGAAGCAATTTAAAAACTTCTTCGGCTCTGGCTTTATCTTCACGCAATAAACGCATCCAAACATAAGGACCATCAGCGTGGTTATCAACGGTTAAAACTTCTTTAGGCTTGCCTTTATCATGCAATGCACGAGTTTTATCCATAATTAAATCTAATAAGTTACGTGTTTCGGCGTGGCTTAAATCTTCTTTGATCAAATCAGAACCACGACCAGAATAAACCAAATGATAAAAACAGACACGAGGCACTTCAAGCTCTTCAAGTAGAGTAAAAATAGCAGGCACATCTTGGGCATTACGCTTATTAACTGTAAAGCGTAAACCTACTTTTAAGCCTTCTGCTTGGCAATTTTCAATACCTTGAAGGGCTTTTTTAAACGCACCTTTAACTCCACGAAAGTGGTCATGCACATCTTCTGTCCCATCAAGAGAGATACCTACATAAGACAAGCCAACTGCTTTTAATTCCTTAGCTTTTTCTTTGGTAATTAAAGTTCCGTTAGTAGAAATAACCGCCCTCATGCCTTTATCTGTTGCATGCTGAGCTAGCTCGACCAAGTCTTTACGCACTAAAGGTTCGCCACCTGAAAATAACATAACAGGAGCACCATAAGACGCTAAATCATTAATCATTTCTTTAGCTTGAGTTGTGTTTAATTCTTCGCTGTTGGCTGCATTTTCGTCTAAAGCTTGTGCATAACAATGTACACACTTAAGGTTACAGCGTCTGGTCATATTCCAAACAACAACGGGTTTTTTGTCTTTAGAAAACTGTAAAAGATGAGAGGGGAGCTTACCTGAATCACGCCCATAACGCAGGGCGTCTGATGATTCAACTTGTCCGCAGTATAATTTTGAAATGCCTATCATGAAAAGACTCCATAAGAGCAAAAGTGAAAGGGTTTTTTAACGGGGTAAATTAATATTGCATTGCCAAAGTTTTTGACAATAAAAAAGAATTTTCTTTTATAATCAAATATTATCAAAAAGCTCGGTAAACCATTATTCTAAAAAACAAAGAAAAACGCAATAATTATTCGCTTTCTATTTCTTCATCTTTATCATTAGGCATTTCATTAACAGTATCAAAACCAACAACGCTACCATCTTCACCCAAAGAAACAAGGCGAACACCTTGGGTTGCACGTCCGATACTGCGAATATCATCAACGCCTATGCGAATAATTTTATTATTTGAAGTAAGCAAGACCAAACCGTCATCTTCTTTAACCGGCATAGCACCAATAACATCACCTGTTTTAGAAGTAATTTTAAAGTTGATTATACCTTTTCCGCCACGAGATTGCAGACGATATAAATCAAGCTTTGTACGTTTTCCGTAGCCTAAACGAGAAACAGTCATAATTTCTGAGATTTCTTCCGTTCCGTTATCTTCGCTTGGAACAATAACACAAGCCACAACATTATCAGAACCACGCAATGCAATTCCTTTAACTCCGCTGGCTCCGCGTCCTGTTGGACGGGCATCTTGGCAAGAAAAGCGAATGGCATAACCACCGGCGGTAATCAATAAAGCATGGCAATTATCGTCAACTTCACGGACAGTTATTAATTCATCGTCATCACGCAAACCAACAGCAATTAAGCCTGATTTGCGGCTTTTTGCATAAAGTTTAGCCGACGAGCGTTTAATCATGCCCTGACGAGTCGCAAACAAGAAGTAATTGTCTTGAGTAAATTCACGAATAGTAAGGACAGTCGCCACAAACTCGTCTTTTTCCAAAGGCAATAAGTTAGCAATATGCACGCCTTTTGCCGTCCTGCTACCTTCCGGTATTTGATGCACTTTAAGTTGGTGCATACGCCCACGGTTAGTAAACAGCAAGAGGAATTGATGGTTTGTTGTCGCTATAAAATCTTGAACGCTATCATCATCGCTGGTATGTACTCCGGCTATGCCTTTTCCACCACGTTTTTGTTGTTGATAATGTTCCAATTGAGTACGTTTAATATAACCACGACGAGATAAAGTTATAACAACTTCATTATCAGGAATTAAGTCTTCCAAGGCGATACTGTCTAACTCTTCTTCTAAAATTTCAGTACGTCTTTTAGTCGCAAAAGTTTCTTTAAGATAAATAACTTCATCTTTCATAACGCCAACTAAAACACTTTCATCGTTTAAAATAGAGCGAAAATATTCTATGTTTTTCATTAATTCACGATATTCTTCTAAAAGTTTTTCGTGTTCTAGCCCGGTTAAACGTTGCAGACGCATATCTAAAATAGCTTGAGCTTGAAGGGCGCTTAAACTAAAACGCACCATTAATTTTTCTTTAGCTTCCGGTGCATTAGCAGAATGACGAATAATCGCAACAACTTCATCAATATGATCTAAAGCTATGCGTAAACCTTCTAAAATATGGGCTCTGGCTTCTGATTTATCTAAATCAAACTTAGTACGCTTTAAAATAACTTCGCGTCTATGTTCTAAAAAGTAAGTTAAAGCACTCTTTAAATTTAATAGTTGTGGGCGATTATTAACAACCGCCAACATATTGATACCAAAAGAAGTTTCTAGCTGAGTAAATTTATATAAAGAATTTATTACAACTTCAGGAATACTGCCACGTTTTAAGTCTAAAACAATGCGAATACCTTTTCGGTCTGATTCGTCTCTTAAATCAGTAACCCCTTCTATTTTACGTTCATTCACTAGGGCGGCGATTTTTTCGACTAAGTTTGACTTATTTAAACCATAAGGAATTTCACGAATAACTATAGATTCAAAACCTTTTTTACGGTTTTCTAACTCTACTCTACCCCGAATTTTTATAGAGCCACGCCCGGTATTATAACCATCTTCAAGCCCTTGACCCGCATATAAAAAACCATAAGTAGGAAAATCAGGACCTTTAATAACGTCCATAAGGTCAGCGACTGTACTTTCCGGTTCATTTAAAAGCATGGTTAAACCATCACACAACTCGCCTAAGTTATGTGGTGGAATATTTGTCGCCATACCAACGGCGATACCCGAAGTTCCGTTTAACAATAAGTTAGGAACTTTTGTTGGTAAAACAGTCGGTTCTTCCAAGGTATTATCATAGTTTGGTCTAAAATCAACGGTTTGTTTATCGATATCAGCCAAAAACTCACCGGCGAGGCGAGACATTCTTACTTCAGTATAACGCATAGCCGCCGGAGCATCACCATCGATAGAACCAAAGTTACCTTGACCTTCTACCAACAAATCACGCATGGAAAAGTCTTGTGCCATACGCACTAAAGCATCGTAAACAGCCGAATCACCGTGTGGGTGATATTTACCGATAACGTCCCCGACAATACGGGCAGATTTTTTAGGTTGGCGGTTATAACCATTTCCTAATTCGTGTTGAGCAAACATAATACGACGATGCACGGGTTTTAAACCGTCTCGTACATCAGGAATTGCTCGCCCGACAATAACAGAGAGTGAATATTCGAGATAAGACTTTTTAAGTTCTTGTTCTATTCCGATTGAAGTGGGATTCAAATGTTCAGACACATTAACCTCAAGCTATTTGCTTATGTTATAACCCATTTTATAGGCTCTTGTTTCTAATTCTTGTGCTTTAACTAAATTTTTTTCAATACAAAGACCATTGGCATAATAACGGGACAAATTATAAAAAGCAGGAATATAACCCGCCAAACTTGCTTGTTCAAAGTTTTTAAAAGCAGAACAGTAATCTCCGCTTTTTTCTTTAATTACACCTAAAAGATTTTTAGCCGGAATATGTCCGCTCTCTGCTAATAAAGATAATTCTTTTATATCATTATCGTTTATTTCTGTTTTAAAAAACATTTTTTGATAAATATTGGCAACAGGGCTGTTTTTTACTTTCAAACTTTCATACATTTTTTTTACTTTTTCAAACAAAAGATTGGTTTCGGAATCTTTTGGCTCAACCCCTCTTTGTTGTTCATAAGAGCGAGCAAGCATAGCGGAAGCTTCGGCAGCCGTTTTTTTTTCTTTTGTTTTTGATAAAGCTTCAAAACGCTTAAAAGAATCGTTAAAATTACCTGTTACATAAGAATAATAAGCTGAATCAAGTTCTTTGTTTTTAGTCCAACTTGTTTTTTTAATATATTTAATATTAAAGCCATCAACTTTAGCTTGTTGATTTTGTTGAGTTTTTTGAGTTTGACAAGCCGTTAAACTCAACATCAACACAACACAGATTGTAATTAAATTAATATATCTCATAACTTATTAATTATATATCCAAATCGCTAACTGATAAAGCGTTTCTTTCTATAAATTCTCTTCTTGGTTCAACTCTATCGCCCATTAACTGTTCAAATATTTCATTTGCCGCTTCGGCATCTTCGATATTAACCTGAAGCATAGTACGATTTTCAGGATTCATGGTTGTAACCCAAAGTTGTTCCGGGTTCATTTCACCAAGACCTTTATAGCGTTGAATATTTATTCCCTTACGAGCTTCGTCTAAAACAGCATTTTGCAGTTCGAATATATCATTTATTTCTCGTTCGTTATCTTTGGTTAAAATAGTAAACTTTAAACCACCACAAGAAAGTTTAATATCGTTTAGCTGTTTCCATGCTTGAATATACATACGAGAATTAAAAAATTCGGCACCAAGTTTAATGCGTAATTTATCTGTATTTTCAAAAATAACCCAAATACGTTGGTCATCTTCGCTATCATCAAAATTTACTTTAAAATCATAGCCCTTTTCTTTTAAAGAGCTACGTAATTTTAATAAAGCCGGGCTATCTTCTTCGCAGGCATTATGAATTTTACAACCTTTAAAATCATCAGGCATAATTTGTTCGGAATGATTAATAAATTCTAAAAACAATTTACGGTTAATTCCGGCAAGTTCGGCATCATGTAAACGATTATTAATCACATCTATTGAACTTAAAAGCATTATTAAACTTTGTTCTTGTAAAATTTCTCCGTTTTCAGAGCGAATCTTAACCTCTTTACTGACTTTATTTAACAAAAATTCGTTTAATATTTTATCATTTTTGATAAAACGTTCCATTTTGCTATTATGCACACGATAAAGTGGTGGTTGAGCAATATATAAATATCCGCTTTCAATAAGTTTTTGATATTGACGAAAGAAAAATGTTAATAATAAAGTACGAATATGAGCACCGTCAACGTCAGCATCGGTCATAATTACTATTTTATGATAGCGTAATTTAGTTAAATCAAGATCATCTTCACCAATTCCGGCACCCATAGCCGTAATTAAGGCTTTGATTTCTTTGTTGTTTAACATTTTATCAAAACGGGTTCTTTCTACGTTTAAGATTTTACCCCTTAAAGGCAAAATAGCTTGATTTGACGGATTACGCCCTTGTTTAGCCGAACCGCCCGCAGAATCACCCTCAACAATATAAAGTTCGCTTTCAGCCGGGTCTTTACTTTGACAATCTGCCAATTTACCCGGTAGTGCGTTATCTGATAACGCCCCTTTTCTTCTAACAAGTTCACGAGCTTTTCTGGCGGCATCTCTGGCACGAGCCGCATCAACGGCTTTATCGATAATTAATTTAATATCTTTTGGGTTTTCTTCAAACCAAGTATTGAGTTGATCATAAACCAAACCGGCTACAATACCGCTTATTTCGCTGTTACCAAGTTTTGTTTTGGTTTGACCTTCAAATTGAGGGTCTGGTAATTTAACGCTAACAATAGCTGTTAAACCTTCGCGTACATCATCACCGGAAAGGGTCATTTTATATTTTTTGTTTAATTCTTGGTTGTTCTTTAAATAGCCGTTAATAGCTCTTGTTAAAGCAGTTTTAAAACCAACTAAATGAGTTCCGCCTTCTTTTGTGCGTATATTGTTCGCAAAAGTCAAAACATTTTCTTTAAACCCGCAATTATATTGCAAGGCAAAATCAACAATTACATTACTTGAATTGACTTCGCCATTAATGATAGAGTGGATAACCCCTTCACCGCTGTTTAAATTTTTAACAAATTGAATAATTCCGCCTTCATAACAAAAAGTTTCTGAGGTTCCGGAACGTTCGTCGGAAAATTCTATAATTAAACCTTTATTAAGATAAGCTAATTCTTCCAAACGTTTTCTTAAAATATCATAATCAAACTGGCTAACTTCAAAAATTTCTTCATCAGGAGTAAAACGGATTGTTGTTCCGTGTCCTTCGCTATCACCAATACATTGCAAATCTTCTTGAGGTACACCTCTTGAATAAGTTTGGCGATATTTTTTTCCGTCTCTTCTAACACTAACTTCAAGATTAATAGACAAGGCGTTTACGCAAGAAACACCAACACCGTGTAACCCACCGGAAACTTTATATGAATTACTGTCAAACTTTCCACCGGCATGAAGTTTTGTTAAAACAATTTCAAGAGCCGGGCGACCTTCTTTAGGGTGAATATCAACGGGAATACCGCGCCCGTTATCACGCACCGTACAACTATTATCTAAGTGTAAATTAACGCTTATTTTTGTACAATAACCTGCCATTGCTTCGTCTATTGAGTTATCGACAACTTCATAAACTAAGTGGTGCAAACCTCGTATATCAGTACTGCCTATATACATTGCCGGGCGTTTACGAACGGCTGCCAAACCTTCAAGAACAGTAATACTGTCAGCTGTGTATGCTTGGTTTTGATTTTCCACGGAACTTCCTGTTTGATAAATTATATAGTTAAGATTTTAAATTATTTAATTATTTTTTATTTTAAGAATCAACTTCTTCTTCGTTGTAAAAAGTTTCTTCAACTATTTTCATAGGCATAATTATAACCACATAATCTTGGTCATTTTCGCCTTTAATTCCACAACAGCCTTCTGTTCCGGTAAAAATCATGGTTAATTTTTCTGAATTAAAATGTCCGAAAATATCAATTAAATTACGCGTTGGAAAAGCGATTTTTTTAATATCGCCTTGATATTGCATATCAAGCATTTCCGTAGCACTTCCCACATCTTGACCCGTACATGATAACACAAGATCAGAATTTGTTAAATCAAAGTAAGTAC
The DNA here is from genome assembly GCF_900143255.1 of Desulfovibrio litoralis DSM 11393. Taxonomy (NCBI): domain Bacteria; kingdom Pseudomonadati; phylum Thermodesulfobacteriota; class Desulfovibrionia; order Desulfovibrionales; family Desulfovibrionaceae; genus Desulfovibrio; species Desulfovibrio litoralis. The sequence goes on along the minus strand of NZ_FRDI01000013.1, from coordinate 61,730 downwards.
AACGATTGTTTTCATTGTTAAAAATAGATAAACGACCAAGGGCATCAATAACTTCAGGGCGGTTAATTATTAAATTTGATATATCCGTAGCATAAATTCTTCCTAAAAAGTTGGTATAATCAGGAAAAGAAAAATCAGCCAAAGGCAAGCTCATACTTTCTTTTTTATCCATACTTCTTAAAAATATACGTTTTTCTAAAATACTAACTTGAATATCAGATTTATTTGCTAACCATTTTTTTAATTCATTCAAATATTTTTTTTGAATCAAAATACCGTTTGCAGGTAAAATATCATGTAAAGCATCATTTAAAAAGCTTTGCAGTGCAAATTGATGACCGTTTAAACCACAAGCTTCTATTTTACCTTCGCCTTTAGGTTTTAAAAGAAAACAAGATACACCCTCAGAACTTTCATCATCGCTGATACAAAAGGAAATTCTGTCAATTAGTTCTTGTAAAAAATCAGCAGACCACTCAACGGCGTTTTCTTCGTAAAACTCTGAAAAGTTTTGAAACCAACTTGATTCTTGGGTAGGAAGTTTATATTTCTTTCTACCTTGTTCAATTATTAAAACAGAGTTTTCGCCTTTCGCTTTAAAACTTAAAGTACCGTTAGGTAATTTTTTTAAAAGTTCAACAAAAGCCTTACCTTGAACACCGATTAAGCCTTCTTCAGAAATATTGGCAGAATAATTACCAATAAATTCAATACTTGAATCTGTGGATAAAATACCGAGTTTATTGTTTTCTACTTTAAGCCAAATAGATCTTAAATAGGCCGCCCCTGTTTTAGGGGGAATAATAGCGGCAGCAGTCTGTAAACCTTCGATAATTTCTTCTTTTTCAACGTTAAGAATCATATAAAAACTCCTACTAAAGACTAAGAGGTTTAAACTCTTTAAATTTTAAAATATATAAATTTTATTTTTTGATTTTAAAAATATGACTCTTAAAAATACCAAAAATTGAGTATTTTGCAATCTTAATTTTAGACTAAAAAAAATTTTAAAAATCAACCAACTAAGATTCAAGTCTGTTTTTTTATAAATAAAAATAAAATAAAATATCTAAGATAGTTTTGTTATTGGCTTGTGAATATTGTTTATAACTTTTATAACTAATTGTTTTTTATGTTTTTTTTAATAATAAAAATGTTCCTATCTTGTTTCTTTATTTTTGTATAAATTTCTTATTTGAAGTTTATATGTTAGAATTACACTTTTTCATTATGTTGTGTACAAGCTTGTTCATATCTTTGTTACTATCTATAACATATTCAATTTTTTTAATAGCATGCATAACAGTTGTATGGTCTTTTCCGTTAAAAACATGACCTATTTTCGGATATGATAAAGATAGTTTTTTTCTACAGATATACATAGCTATTTGTCTGGCTGTTACCAAATTTTGTGTTCTTTTATTACTTAATATTTCTTCTGTGGTATAATCAAAAAACTTTGCGACTATTTCTATTATGGCTATATGACTTGAGCTGTTTAAATTAATACTTGAGGTATTGTTTAATATATTGTTAAAATCTTTCTCTTTCATTTGGTTATCATATAATTCCAAATAAGCTTTTATTTTTAACAAAATACCATCAATCAAAGTAAAACCATGATTTTTATGAGCAATGGAAATAATTTGTTCGGAGTTAAGGTTTATATTTAATTTTTCTATTTTATTTTTGATATATTTAATTCTAATATCAAGATCAGGCTCTTTTATCTCAAGACAAATTCCTCCACACAAAAAAGTAAAAAGGTCTTCGCCAAGCCAATCCATCTCGTTAATTTTTTGGCTTGATGCCATTAATATTTGAGTATTTTGTTTTTTGAATAGTTTTAATAAGATATTTAATTCTTTTTTTAATTTTGGATAATCAAGTAAAAACTGTATTTCGTCTAAGATAAAAACTTGGTTACTTTTTAAATAATCTCTTATAGTTATTTTATTTTTTGAATTTATATAAAGTTCGTTTAATTCTTCTGTATTAACAAAACAAATTTTATTTTTATCAACTGTTTTTAAAAATTCATTAACCATTGCAATTAAAAGGCTGGTTTTTCCAACTCCTTTGTTTCCATAAAAAATTATTGGATTATATCCTTGTTTTTTATTACCTTTTGAAATATCACAGGCGAGACTAAAAGGAAAAAAGTTTTTATCGTTATAAAAAAAATCATCAAAGTTAAAATCAAGTTTTGAAATTAAATTATTTTTGAAATTAACTTGATTAATTTGTTCAAAATAATTTTTGTTTGACTTATTATTAATGACAGTATTTTTTATTTCTTTATTTTTTATTTGATATTTAACTTTTTTAAGGTCAATATTAAGTTCTGATAACGCTTGTTCAAAAGCTAAAATACCTTTATCAAAAAACCATCTTGAAAAAAAATGGTGTGGAAAGGCAACATAAATAGTTTTAATTGAGTTATTATCAAGTTTTTTATCACTTTGATTAAACTCAATATTAATAGATAAGGGATTAAATAAGCTATTTAATTCGCTTTCACTATATTTAGGTTGAAGAATATTTTTTATTTGTTGTTTGAGCATAATTTTGGATTTATTTGTTGTTTTCATGACAATATATAACAAGTAAAGTATTTTGGCAAAGATTTCATAAAAACAATTTTAACAATATAATTAAATAAATTATGTTTAATAAAAAAATAAAACCAAAAAAACAAAGAGCTGATCAACTTGTTTTTGATGCCGGTTTGGTCGAAAGCCGTGAACAAGCAAAACGCTATATTATGGCAGGAAAAGTTTTTATTTTACCTTTGGAAACTAATCAAGCTAAAATAAAAGTTGAAAAAGCCGGACAACAATTATCGGCGGATACTCGCTTTGAACTTATTGAAAATAGTCGCTTTGTTAGTAGAGGGGCTTATAAACTTTTAACAGCTTTAGAACATTTTAATATAGATGTTAACGGTTTTGTAGCTCTTGATGCCGGTGCTTCTACCGGAGGTTTTTCTGATTGTTTGGTTCAACTAGGGGCCTCTAAAGTTTATGCCGTTGATGTTGGTTATAACCAATTACATGAAAAGTTAAAGAAAGAAAAAAAGATAATTTCTTTGGAAAAAGTAAATTTAAGAACGGCAGATCAAAGTTTATTACCTGAAAAGGTTGATATTTTGGTGGTCGATGTTTCTTTTATTTCTTTAACCTTAATTTTGCCGGCTTGTGAAAAATTTTTAAAACCAAACGCAAAAATTGTTGCTTTAATTAAGCCACAATTTGAACTTGGTCCGGGAAATACCGAAAAAGGAATAGTGAAAAGCCAAGAAAAACAAGAAGAGGCGGTTAATCTTGTTTTAGATTGTGTAAAAAGCCAACTTAGCTGGACTTTAATCGGAACAGTTCCTTCAAATATAAAAGGCAGTAAAGGAAACCAAGAGTTTTTAGCTTATTGGGAAAAAACATAAAATTAAATTTTCTTGAAACAGCTACTACCATTTTTAGAAAAAATTTGTTATTGTTCTGAAAATAATTAGTTAGCTTTTCAAAAAAAAATATTTTAATAATTTTATAAATTAATTCGAGATGTTAAAATGTATAGTCATAAAAAATTAAAAATATTGTTTTGTTTTTTGGTATTACCATTTCTCTTTTCATGCCAATCAAAAAGTCATGCGGGAAGCACTTTAGACGTTAAAACCGTTAATAATCAACAAAATGCAACACAACAAGCAGATAGTGCTTCTATTAATACAAACTCAACTAATACAAACTCAACTTTGAAAGTTGAAAAACCTTTAAATAAAAAGCTTTTTGACAAAAGTTATGTTTCCAATATCAAACTTGAAGACAATTATTGGAAAAATTTGCATGCAAAACTTGCTGAAGATAACTTGATCAGTCCGGAAATAGATAAGTTGTTTTGCAGTTTGCCGGCTTATGAAAATAAAGCCATGGCAACAAAAGTAAAAGAATTATATCGTATTAAATTTACTAAACGCACGCCTCAAGCTAATAAAACACCTAAAATGACTATTTATCCGAATATTGTTACTCCGGAAAATATGCTTAAAGCCCAAACTTATTTGGAAGAACATAAAGAATATTTTAAAAAATCAGAAGATGAATTTGGTGTTCCAAAAGAGGTTGCGGTTGGTTTATTGTTTTTAGAAACAAGACTCGGAACTTATCTTGGAACCGATAACGCCGTTTGGAGTTTGGCTTCAATGGCATCATCACAAGATATAGCCGATGTTGAAGATACTCTTACGGCTTTAAACGCCAAAGAAGATCAAAAAGCTTGGCTTGAAACTAAAGTAAAAGAAAAATCAGCTTGGGCTTATAACGAATTTAAAGCTTTAGTAGTACATTGTATTGAAAATGATATTGATAGCACACAAATAACCGGCTCTGTTTACGGAGCTATCGGATTTTGTCAATTTATGCCGTCTAATTTAAAAAGATACGCTGTTGACGGCGATGACGACGGGAAAGTAAACTTGTTTACTCACCCGGACGCTATCAGAAGTTTAAGTAATTTTCTCTATAAACACGGTTGGAGAAAAGAAAAAAGCAGAGCGGAAAATCATAAAGTTCTAATGCGTTATAACAACAGTAAAAAATATGCGAATACAATTTTGGCTGTTGCAGACTATTTAAACCCGTCTTTGGTAGAAGAAAAAGATAAAATCATTGTTGATACAAGTAAAAAAGTCAAAAGCTCTAAAAAAAGCAAAAAACAAATAAAACAAGCCAAAAAAACAAACAATAAACAAAAATTGACGGCAAATAAACTTTAAATAAATTGTTTTTATTTGTTTAATATCAATATATTATAAATAAATAAGAAAATATTTTATCTTTTTATAATAAAAGTGTTGACAAATTCTTATACTTTAAATAAAAAGATGTTTCTTCAAATGTGTTTTTAAATTATTCGGGCGGTTAGCTCAGCTGGGAGAGCATCGGCCTTACAAGCCGAGGGTCGCAGGTTCGATCCCTGCACCGCCCACCATAAATAACTAAGCAGTTAGATAAAAAATCTAGCTGCTTTTTTTTGTGTTGTTTAATTGTATCAAGAAATATATAATATATTTTATATGGTTAAATATCTTTATGTTAATCACGAAAAATGAAAAAATAAATGATTTTATAAAACTAAGGTTAGCTTTTTATAAACAAGCTTACCTTAGTTTTTAAATATATATTATTAAGTTCGAAAAACTTATTTTAAGCGTTCCATAAAAACACCTTGATTATACAATAAAGCATATGTTATTAGAATATATAACAACGCAAGACCATTACAAAACTCTGTTTTGCGTTCTTTGTCATCGTTTTATGCCCTGTTTGCACAAGCATAAAATGTCTTAAGCCACAAAAAACAATCATTTTAAAGGGAAAATAACTTTTCTTTCTTCGTGTTTTTTTAGAGTGTTTTCTTAAAGGAAGCCACTTTTAGGCTATCGTGTAATAGTCTAAATGCTATATAAATAACAAAAGGATCTTAAGCAGGAGGAAAACTTATGAATAAAAAACATACGTTATACAAAATTTTGGTGGGGCTTTTATTCACATATTCTCTTTTTGCTGTTTGTATCCATGGAGTCTTTGTTGCTAAAGCGGAGAATAGTAAAAAAGACGAGAATAAATGGCCTGCACACCTGCGTATAGTTACCGGTCCAAAAGGCGGACAATGGTTTCAAATGGGCAAGCCTTTAGCGGACGCTTTATCAAAAGACGTACTTCCTTCTTCTAGTCGCTCTGGTGGCGGGCTGAGTAATATTAATGATATTAATAATAATACAGCCGATATGGGCTTTACTCTCGCCTGTTTTCTTGGTGCGGCTCAATCAGAAGAGCCGGCATATCAACACATTGCTATGAAAAATGTTACAATGATGAGTAATATATACCCCCAGGTTTTCTATGTGCTTGTGCGTGAAGATTTTGCCGCCACACACAATATTGACAGTATGGAGGCTCTATTAGCTCAAAAAATTCCTTTACGCTTTGCCTCTTTAAAACCCGGTACAGCCTCAGAATTTATGCTGAATATGCTTTTACAACATGGTTACAATACTTCGTTTGAAGCACTCAAAGAACAAGGCTGGCAAATTTCCTTTAGCGATTATGCAGAAATAGCAGACCGTTTTGTTGATGGAGATATTGATTGTTTTGCTTATACAGCAGGCACAGATGTCCCTTTAATTCGCACACTGGAAGAACATACACAACCCAGAATTTTGCCATTAAGTCCGGAAGTTTTGGCTACTCTCAGTAAAAAATTTAAAACAAGAACATATACAATTCAACCGGGTACATATAAAAACGTTACTAAGCCTATTTTGACACTCGGAGACACCACCTGTCTAATAATCCGCAAAAATATTCCCGATTCTCTTGCATTCGCCATGACGAAGGCAGTATGGGAAAATCGCAAGGCGATTACTGAAGTAATTAAAGATTTTGGTTCCATTTCTCCGGAAACAGCCATGACAGAAGGATTGCCTATACATCCCGGTGCCAAAGAGTTTTGGGAAACATTAAAGAAATAAGTTTTGCGGTTCTCTATAGTTATTAGACACTATTGAAAAATAATTTCTAAAGTGGATTCCCTTTAAGAATGCACTCTCAAAAAGCACAAAGGATATTCGCCGGGCTTTTCCTGTCGATGGATTTTGGGCTAATCTTCGGAAATTAAAGAAAATATATCTTCCTTTAAAATAAGTATTTTGCGGCTTAAGACATTCATACTCTGCAACGTAAAGCATAAAACGATGAAAAAACACAAAACATAGTTTTGTAATGGTATTTATTAGGATTATTGCACATGCATAACATTCGGATGAAACTGATACTTCCATTTATTATTGGAACTATATTGCTCACGGTTTTTCTTTCTTTATATACCTACACCTCGGCAAGAAAGGCCGTTGAAAACGCTGTATTGCTTATTTCCGAAGCAACTACCATGAAAGTTGGCAATTCCATGGATCTTTTGTTTGCTTCTATGACTACCTCTGTAACAAGAATGGTAGCAGACCCAAATATAACCACAATCTTTAGCTCCTATCACAAACAAGACGAAACAGTTTCACGAGCTATTGACTGGTTAACCATGATGGTTAAAGCAAATGAATTGTACCGCGATATTATCATTGTTGATAAAGACGGCGTGTGCATAGCCTCATCTAACCCCAGTCATATTGGCAACTCCTACAACCATTATAAGTATGTGCAACAGGCTCTTGGGGGTATGTTTACCTTCGGAGATCTTTCGGTAGGCAAAGTTACAAAAAAACTCTCAGTTACAGCGGTAGCTCCTATTGCTCCCTCTACGGGCATAAAGGGGGCTTTACTTCTTATCAACGACCTCCCTAAAATAGTGGACTATAATGTTGTCTCTACCCTCGGCTCTCAAACGCTTTATACCTCTCTTTTGACGTCAGAAGGGGTATTTGTGGCTCACCCTAACAATGGCATTATGGGGAAGCAATCAGAAGAGCATCTTTCTTTATACCGTGAGCTTCTGACAGTAGGAGAAAAAGGTGGCCCTGTTTCCTACACTTTAAATGGTATTGAATATATCGGCTTTGCTAAGATAGAAGCTAATAGTAAGTGGCTTGTTATTACCAGCGGACCTGTAAAAGAAGTCTTTGCCTCTGCATATCACATGGGAATGGTGGTTTTTATCATCAGCCTAATTTTTCTTGCGATTATCTCTGTTGTTGTAACCAGCTTTGCCAATGGTATCTTGGAATCATTATTGTCTCTTATTCAATATGCTAAGCGTGTATCAGAAGGCGAGCTTGATCAGAAGTTAGAAAAAACAAGCCGTACCGATGAACTTGGAACATTACATACTGCCCTTCAAAACCTTGTAAGTTCTCTGCAATCCATGATTGAAAAAACGCAGGAAGCCAGTAAAATGAAAAGTGCGTTTTTGGCAAATATGAGCCATGAAATTCGCACTCCTTTAAATGCTATTTTAGGTATGGCTCACCTTGCCTTACGCAATAACAAGCTACCTGAAAAAGAGCTTGATTATCTAAATAAAATTGAAGTTGCCGCCAAATCATTGTTACAACTCATTAATGATATTCTTGACCTTTCAAAAGTTGAAGCAGATATGCTCACCATCGAAGAGGTATCTTTTAACCTAGATGATACGATAAACAATATATTAAGCATACATCAAGAATCTGCTAAAGCTAAAGGGCTTTCACTCTTGGCTGATTACCAAGTTGATACGCCAAAACTCTTTATGGGCGACCCATTGCGAATTGGACAGGTGCTTAACAACCTACTTGGAAATGCCATTAAATTTACTCAAGAAGGTAAGGTTAGTATTCACTGTTGGTTGGAAAATAAACAAGAAGTGCAAAATGGTTCTCAAAATGCCGTTGTCTATATTAGCGTCAAGGACTCTGGCATAGGCATGTCTGAAAAAGTCATAGCCTCTTTGTTCCAACCTTTTATGCAGGCAGATGCTTCCATCACACGCCAGTTTGGTGGAACGGGATTAGGACTTGCGATTAGCCAACGTCTAGTCCGTATTATGGGCGGAGAGATAGAAGTTTCCAGTATAATAGGACAAGGTTCAACCTTTACCTTCTCCTTAAATCTACTGATTAACCAAGCACCTGAAAGCACCGCTCAACTAACCGAAACTTGTGATTTTGCAGATATTCATATTGAAGGCAAGCGTATTTTGGTTGCGGAAGATAACGCTATCAACCAGTTTATTGTAGAGGAATTGCTTGCTCCCTCAAAAGCAACAGTGGTGTTGGCTGACAATGGTCAATTGGCAGTAGAAGCCGTATCTAAAGAACACTTTGATTTAGTGCTGATGGATATGCAAATGCCGGTTATGGACGGTCTAAAAGCCACCATGCACATTCGGGAATTTAATAAGACTATTCCTATTATCGCAGTAACAGCCAACGCAATGGACGAAGATCGCCAAAACGGTTTTGCCGCCGGCATGAACGATTATCTAACTAAGCCCATAGAGCCCGAAGCCTTACGCAAAACCTTAATAAAATGGTTAAAAACAGATTGCCCACCTCCCTTAGAATAGATGCATGGCAAAATAAACTTTTAGCCAAAAACATGAGAGAGTTTTATCAAAAATTGAGAAGGGTCTGGCGTGCTTTATAATGCGTCAGTTTAAAAACCCAAAGGAGTAATTATGCGAGATTCTGAATTGATAATTGCTGTTAAAGGAGCAGGAGAAATGGCAACAGGCGTTGCGGTTGCACTTTTTTCCGCCGGGTTTAAACGCATTGTAATGTTTGAAAAGCCTTTACCTTTTGCTGTGCGTCGTACTGTCGCTTTTTGTGAAGCTATCCCCGAAGGAAAGCAGACAGTAGAAGGGATATGTGGCTTGCGTATAAACTCAGAAGCAGAGCTTTTAGAAGCTTGGAAGAAAGATTGTATAGGAATTTGTGCCGACCCTAGCTGGGAGCTGTTGAAAAAAATTAAGCCACAAGTATTGATAGATGCGACTATTGCCAAGAGAAATCTTGGTACAACAAAGAGTGATGCTCCTTTAGTGATTGGTCTTGGCCCTGGATTTACGGCCGATAAAGATGTGCATGTTGTGATTGAAACCCAACGAGGACATAACCTAGGACGCATGATTGACAACGGCAGTGCCGCTCCAAATACCAGCGAACCTGAAATGGTCATGGGGCATACTTATAGCCGAGTGTTGCGAGCTCCAAAAGCAGGCGTTGTTAAGGCATTAAAGCAAATAGGCGACCTTGTAACAAAAGATGAAATTGTTATGTATATTGACGAGCTGCCAGTTACTGCAACAATAAGTGGTGTCTTGCGAGGGGCTATAGCCTCTGGTCTTAATGTTCCGCAAAATTGTAAAATAGGGGACATAGACCCACGCAACAATCCTGAATATTGTTTTTTTGTTTCTGATAAAGCGAGAAGTCTTGGGGGAGCTGTGCTAACTGCGTTATGCCGTTGGAAGAATACAGTGAATATTTAATAAAAGTGATTGTTAACAACGAGTTAATTTTAATTGAAAAGAGAACATAAAACATAGTTTTGCAATAGTCTGCACCAAAATAACTCTGCGATAAGCTTACGATAACACTACTATTTTCCAAAGCCACAGGCGGGATAACGACACTCAGGACAGCTCTCGCAAAATCCACCATAGGCTAAATTAAGAATATCATTTTTAGTAATGCGTATTCTGGCGAGAATGCGTGGCACAACCAGATCAAAAATACTGGTTTTATGATACATCACACAACCCGGCAAGCCTAAGATAGGAACGCTTTGGCGATAACCGAGCATAAACATGGCACCCGGCAAAACGGGGACTCCATAACATACGACCTCTGTTGCGATCGCCTTAATTGCCGCCGGAGTTTTATCATCAGGGTCAACGCTCATACCGCCTGAAACCACGACCATGCTTGCTCCGTTTGCAATAGCCTGTTCTATTGCCTCTATCGTTTGTGGCGTTTCATCAGGCACTATAGTTTGTGAAAGTACACTACAACCAAGTTCGTTAAATTTTTTATGCAATACAGGCCCAAAGGCGTCCTTGATACGTCCTTTAAAAACCTCACTGCCTGTTGTTACGATACCGACAGCATGAGATTTAAAAGGTATAACAGAAAACAGCTTTGCATTGTTACAACATTCTTCCACCGCTGCTATGGTGCTTTCAGGCACAGCTAACGGGATTACCCGAGTGCCTGCGATTATACGTCCGGGTTTTACTGTTTGCATGGCGTGAATAGTCGCCAAAGTAACCGAAGGTATACTGTTAATACGCAACAATAAAGCCCTATCAATTTGAAGGAAGCCAAGTTGTTTTGCCACAAAATTAATTTTGCCTTCTTTTGGCTTTCCAAACTCAATACCGTCTCCGCTGACTGCCTTGGCTATGCGAACGGCGGCTTCATCTTCATGCACATCATCACTGCCGGAGTCCCAAACATATAAGTTTTCCTTACCTAAACGCAACAATACAGGAATATCTTCAGCTTTCACTATATGCCCACGCCTAAAAAGTGGCCCTTTGGTTTTACCCGGTACTATTTCTGTAATGTCGTGGCATAAAGTTAGTCCGATGGCGTCGTGAACTGAAACCGTTTTCATATCTACCTCTTTGTTTTTACAGTAGCTTATATTTTTTTATATTCAGCAAAATTAAGATATAATTTAAGACAATTTTAAACATTAACTCTTTTTTATAATTCAAATACTTAGTGAACTCTGCCGTTCATGACTGTTTCAAAAAAAGCGAAGTAACCCCGCCAAACTAAACAACTGTACGTTTCCTTAACTTCTTCTGTGAGCAATACACTGAGCCACAATGCTAACCGCTATTTCTTCGGGCGTTTCAGCATTAATATCCAAACCAATGGGGCAGCGGACAGGTTGAATCAGCTCTTCACTCACTCCTTGAGACCTTAGCGTATCATAAACGTCTTTACGTTTGCGTTTACTGCCTATCATGCCAATGTATCCGGCTTTTGTTGCTAGGGCTTGTTGAAGCACGGTAGCATCATGCAGATGCCCTCTGGTTACAATCACGATATAAGTATAATTATCAGGGTTAAGCTTAATAAAACAATCTTCAAAATTAGGAATGGTTAAAACAGACTCAGCCCAAGGGAAACGCTCCGCATTGGAAAATTCGGGGCGATCGTCTAAAACAATTGTTTGAAAACCTGCTAAATCAGCTATTTGAGAGGTCGGGCGAGAGACATGCCCACCGCCGACGATTATCATGCGTAAAGGTGGCGTAAAATGCTCTATAAAAAACTCCCTGCCCTCCAAAAATAACAGCTCTGTTTTTTCTATGCGATTTAAGATAAGTTCTCGGGCTTTGTTTAAAATAAGAGTCGGTAACTTTGCACCAATTGTTTCTTCAGTCGTTACAGCACTATATTGTAATTCATTTTTGCAAGTAATATCTGTAATTAACACCCAATCTTTTTGCATGATGCGAATAAGAGCTTTAAAGAAATCCAATTTTGCAGGCGTAATAGCCTCTATTAATACTCGAAGGTTACCACCACAAATCATGTCGCTTTGAGCTGCGATAGTGCCTGATAAGTTTAAATCTAAAATTTTTGCCTGACTGCTTACCTGTTCGTTTGCCTGCCCGCTTGCCTGGCTGTTTATCTGTTCGTTTTTTAAGATTTTTTGGCATTCCTCCAAAACCATGCCCTCAACTAATCCCCCACCAATAGTACCAACAACAAGACCATTTTTGCTGACGAGCATACGAGAACCCGCCCCCCTTGGGGTAGAACCTTCTTGGTGTATAACCACAGCCAGACAGATAGTTTCATTATTTTCTAAAAGCTTGCAAGCTTGAGTGAGCAGTGAGTGCATAGTAAGCTCCTTTCGTGATCTTCGCTAGGTAAGAGGTAAATTTATTTAATTGGCATTTTAATTTTACAAAGTTATTCAGAACATAACCCTGCATAGTCTTCAGGTGTATCAATATCTCTCAAAACACCTTGGTCATTCACAGGTAAAAAAAGCTTTGGGTGAACAGAGTGAAGCACTTTTCTTGCTCCTTTATCGCCTGAAATATTCATCAGTTCAGGAAAAAGACTTTTTGCCAACAATACAGGATTGCCACGTTTATTCTTGTGCATGGGTATAACAGCTTGCATTTTATGTCCGTTACGCCACGCCTTTGTATAGGCGTTAAGAATATTATCTATAGTTTCAGGTTGCACTAGGGGCATATCTCCGAGCAGAACCAACACTGCATCAATGCGTTCAGCTTCTTTATGTTTTAAAAGCCAGTCTAAGCCCATAGATAACGAAGTGCTTTGCCCTTTGTTCCAGTTTTTGTTGTCTAAAAAGACCCAGTCAGAATGCAGGCTTGGTATCTTTAAAAGAGCGTTTTGCACAGCCGAAGCCTCACAGCCTAAAACACAAGCCTTAATTTTAACACCTATCATCTTATTAACAGCTAACAGAGAATGTGCCAGCAGTGGTTTATCTTTAAACGGTAAAAGTTGTTTAGCTCCGCCAAGGCGAGAACCTGCTCCCGCAGCAAGGGCAAGTATAGCGACTAGCGGATCAGACATAAGCATTCCTCGTCTAAAGCTTGTGCAGAGCCGATACAAATAATATCTATGGCACACTCTTTATTGTCTAAAATTAACCTTGAAAGCATTAATGCTTGTGCCTCCGCTTGGGGTAAATCTCGTCCATTTAAAAAAAGTATTTTTTTTGCGGTAGTAGGCGAACGCCCAAATAATCCGCCAAATAGTCCATTTGGGTGTAAAATTACTTTAGCAAGGGTAAGTATAGCGACTAACGGATCAGACATAAGCATTCCTCGTCTAAAGCTTGTGCAGAGCCGATACAAATAATATCTATGGCACACTCTTTATTGTCTAAAATTAACCTTGAAAGCATTAATGCTTGTGCCTCCGCTTGGGGTAAATCTCGTCCATTTAAAAAAAGTATTTTTTTTGCGGTAGTAGGCGAACGCTCAAATAATCCGCTTGGGTGTAAAATTACTTTAGCAAGGGCATGAGGCGTAATAATATCAGACTGATTGAGACCACTCAAAGTAGCAAAAATTTCAGGACGCCAAACGCTATCTTGTGTCAGTGCTTTTCCTAAACCTATAAGTCCAACCACTCCAATTACATAGTTTGTAGCTTGTGGAATAACCGGTTCTTTTGGTGCATGTGCTTTTAACGGTCGTCCGGCAGATCCGTCAGCTTCAATGAATAATAAATCAGCGGGTTTTTGCTCCCACCAACTTTCCAATTCATCAGTGCTATATCCTTGAACTTTGCGACGCATTTGTTTTGTTTTTTCTTTTGGCTTTTCCGTCTCTGATACAGGGCAATATTGTTTTGCAATAGTTAACATTCCGCACTTTTGGGGCATTTCAAAATTTTGTAAATCATTTTGTAATAAAAACGCCGATTCATCAAGAGTTGGTTCCCACAATTTTGTGGTAGTTGTACATACAACAGCAGAAGAGAGGGCATATTTTTTGCCCAAATTATACATCAGGCTGGTTTTTCCACCAGAGCCGATAATACTAAGCATGCTGTTTTTAGGCAGGCTTAGGCAGTTAAAAAAAGAGTCTGTCAAAATTTTAAAAGTCATCACATAAATTCCACAAGTAAATTTAACAGGCAAATTCTACTTTTTAAACATAGCATAATTTAATAGCATTATAACGCTCAGTTTTGCCTTCTTTTTCATAGCTTTATGATAGCACAAAACGTCTTAAGACGCAAAAAACACTAATTTTACAGGAAAATTAAATCTGCATTATTTGTATTTTTGAGAATGTCGTCCTAACTGAAAATACTTTTAAACTATTAAACAATAGTCTCAATTTTAAATTTAAAAAAATACTGCACTGCAAAATTGAATACAGTACAGTATTTTTTATTTAAACAAGCTTAATTTTAAACTAATTACGCAATGCCTTTAGGATACGCTCAGGAGTCATAGGCAGTGCGGGCATTTGCTTACCAATAGCGTTTGTAACAGCATTGGCAATAGCAGAAGCAGGGCACACTAAACTACATTCTCCGGCACCTTTTGCACCGTAAGGACCTTGTGGGTCTTTTGAAGTAACAATAATACTGTCAATAGGCGGAATATCATTAATAGTCGGAACCATGTAACTATGCATATTTCTATGATTCTGCCTACCTGAGGCATTATAGGTAATTTCTTCTGTTAAGGCATAACCAATACCTTGGACTACGCCACCCTCTATTTGTCCTTCAACAATCATAGGGTTAATCGCAAAACCTACATCATGAGAAGCCGCAATTTTATTGATAGTTACCATACCTGTTTCTGTATCAACGCTTAAATCAACAAAACAAGCGTGCCAAGGCGGAGAGTTAGGCGGAACAATACGACCTAAACCAATAAACTGTTTATTGCGTATATGTGCGTAGTAACATAAGTCTGCCAAGGGTATTGCACCAGCTTTACCTTTAACGGCATCATCAGTGCTTACAGGCGTTTTTTGACCATCAATCTCAATCGCTTTATTTACAATATTTAAGGCTTTTGGCTTTTTATTCAACAAAGCTGCCGTATATTCAATAATTTGATTTCTGGCATCTTCAGCCGCTTGTTTTACCGCTGTTCCCATAGCATAAAGAGCACGGCTGGCGTGGCTACCGATGGTAAATGGCGTAGTTGCGGTATCTCCGTAAGAGAAATAAATATCGTTTACATCAGCCCCAAAGGCTTCTGCCGCAACTTGTGGAAGACTCGTGCTTGTGCCTGTTCCCATATCCGGAACACCAGCGGCAAGATGCAGACTGCCATCAACCTGTACGGTCAAATAAGCATTATCAAAGTCTACACAGAAGGGCCAGGCATTAGAAACGTGTGTTCCTACTGCCATGCCGATACCACGTTTAATTGTGCCTGAATTGTCAAAAGTATTTCTCTTGTCCCAACCGATACTTTTTGCACCCTTATCAATACAGGCCTCCAATTCGGAAGATGAACAAGGATAAGGTAAAAACCAAGGTGCGTCGGCTTTCATAATATTCTTTTTGCGTAAAACAAGAGGATCCATCTTGAGCTTTGCCGCCATGCGATCAACCATTTGTTCTAGTGCAAAATTACTTTGAGGGTTTCCAAAACCACGCATAGCACCGGCAGTAGTTTGGTTGGTATAGGCAGAATGACCTATATAGCGTTTGTATGGCATATCATATATCGCTAAAGCCATTGCTCCGGCTACGGCAGGAAGCTCCACTCCAAAGGTGCAATATGCTCCTGTGGCGAGTAAAATATTTAGATCAAGAGCCTTAAAAGTACCGTCTTTCATTGCCCCAAGGCGTACGGAAACAGTTCCGCCATGTCTGGTATCAGTGGCGGTAAAATCTTCTTCACGAGTAAATTCTACACGCACGGGACGACCGGAAAGCTGGGCAAGGGCAACAGCAATAGGTTCAGCCTTAGCAGAAAGCCCGATACGCACGCCAAAACCGCCACCTAAGTGAGGTGGGGCAAGGACTCGCATTTTACTGGCAGGCAAGTCAAAAATATGTGCTAAAATAAATCTTGTTGGGTGTGGGGTTTGAGTCGTACTCCAAACAGTAACACCGCCATCGCCTTCTATTTTAGCAACAGCACACATGGTTTCAAGTTGTACTTGTTTAACAATAGGCACAGTAAAAGTGTCTTCGAGTACAATATCACACTTGGCAAGAGCCGCATCTATTTCTTTTTGTGCTTCATCATTCCCCGGAGTTACACCCCAATACATGCGAGTAATTTCACCCGGCACATTATATTTTTCGGGAGTAGCGTATTTACCCGGGTGCATTTCAGGAGCGGTTTTCTTTAATGCTTCAAAAGGATCAAGTACATGAGGAAGAATTTCATACTCTACCTTTATAAGTTGCATTGCTGCCTCTGCTTGTTCTGGTGTATCGGCTGCGACTGCGGCAACTTCATCACCCACATAGCGAACAATAGGGTCAAAAATACGCTGATCGAGAATTCTTTCCATTCCCGGAACAGAAGTAAACATAGCGGCAGAAGAGTTATATAAGATTTTAGAAGTATTTTCATGCGTAGCGATTGCCCTAACGCCGGGCATAGCCAAGGCTTCTGTGGTATCAATACTCACGATACGTGCATGAGCATGAGGACTGCGTAATATTTTAGTAAAAAGCATACCCGGAAGGTAAATATCAGAGGTAAAAAGTCCGCGTCCTGTTACCTTATCAACACCGTCACGCCGAGGGACACTTTTACCTATTTGAGAGTATTGTTGCTTTTTCATTTCAGTCCCCCCTTGTTTTTAGAAGCTTCATTTTCGCTAGCTGTTTTTTTCATTTGTAAAGCGGCTTTTTCGACGGCGGTTTCTATTTTTACATAACCTGTACAACGACAGATATTGCCCGAAAGACCTTCTCTGATTTCATTTTTTGTAGGATTAGGGTTTTTATCAAGCAAGGATTTAGCTGAGATAATCATACCGGGGGTACACATACCACATTGAATGGCTCCGTGGTCAATAAAAGCTTGTTGTAAAGGGTGTAAATCGCCTTTATGAACAAGACCTTCAATAGTTACGATATTCGAACCTTCTACTTTTCCTACGGGAATAATACAAGAGTTTACGGATTTTCCATCAAGTAAAATGGAACAAGCACCGCAATCGCCTTCTTTACAGCCAATTTTTGTACCTGTTAGATGTAAAGTTTCTCTCAATACATCAACTAAGCGTGCCCCAGGATTTTCTTGCACCGTTACGCTTTCACCATTTAATGTAAATGATATTGCTTTAGTATTCATAACGTATTATTCTCCTTACGCTTTTTTGCCGGTGGCAATCTTACTTGCTTCACGCAAGGCACGAGTGATACAAACGGGGAAGACCTGAGAGCGAAACTCTTGGCTACCTCTTACTGGGCTAGAGCGAAAAGTAGCATGTTGGCTCGCTATTTTGCCTGCTTCCAAAAAGTTTTTGTCTTCTGCTTTTTTACCACATAAAAACTTTTCCGCTTCTTCCGCATGTTTAGGACCGGGAGAGACAGGGCCGTAAACAATGGAAGCCTCTGTGATAAGATTATTGTCAATCACAACTTTTGCAACAACTGAAAGCATAGGTAAAGCTAAGGCTTTACGTTGTTCCATGCGTTGATAGTTTGAACCTTCTGATTTTTTACTAAGCGGAATTTTTATATGAGTGAGGATTTGAGAACTTGAGTCAACGGTAGACTTAGCAACACCCGCATATAATTGAGTCAGAGCTTTTTCTTGATGTTGCAATGTTGCGAATTTGTTTTCCGCCAACACAGCTACAGGAAAAAGCTAATGCCGGAGCGTGTTTTTTCACTAAAGGTGAGGTGGCTATTTCTGTATGAGTTACGCAAGCACCAATAAAAAGAGCATCACCCTTTTTTTCAATTTTTTGTAAGTCTTGTATCCGTGAAATATCCACTAAGATTTGTGCTTTTTTCTCTGCCTTTTCTTCTTGCAGAATCAAGTCTGTTCCGCCAGCAATCAGCCTTGCTCGCCCACCATGATCTTTAAGCATAATCAAAGCCGAGTCAACTGTTGTAGGCAAAAGATACTCTTGCAACATATTACTCTCCACTTAGTTAAAGGTTGTGTATAAGATAATTATGATAAGCATTTAAACAGAAGAATAAATAAATAATCAATATTAATGAGCACACAGAACTTATAGACAAAAGGTCAAGTAGAATTAAAGGAATATATTTTTAAGGTGTTACGTTGATTAAGAGTAAAGCGAAATGCACCTTAAAATTGAAATTGTGATTTATAAAAGATTCCTTCTTCTGGTTTAAATTTATCCTGAGTTTCTTGCAACGCCAAGAGGAATTTTTTAGTTGAACTTTTGTCGTGGCTGTTTCTTTTAAGTTTTTAATAGCCTTTTGGCGTTATAAAACAACAGAGAAAAAGCTATGATAAATATTTTTTGCTAATTAGGCTACTCTAAATAAAAATTTATGCCGATAATAGAATGATAACTATTAGAATGCCATCATCTTGCAGAGAGTTGAAAGGCTTAAGATAGATTAATTATAATTGAAAATTTATTTTATGCTTGAAAGAATATAAATTTAGATATAATAATCGTAAGAATGTTTTTAAAATGTTAGTATTAAATGAATAAAAAACCTTGTATAATTATGTTAATTAAACAATAAGCGGAGTAATAAAGTGTTAAGAAAAATATCTATTAAAACAAGGATTATGATACTTGTAGCCTTATCTGTAATTACAAGTGTGCTGATTGCGAGTTCAATATTATTCTTTTTAAATAATATGTTGGAAGATTCCATTAGCCATGTCGAAGACGTTTATATAGCAGGACAAAAAGAAAAAATTAAAACAACGACCGACAACCTTGCTACTAGTTTAAGTAGTAGTGTAAAAAATTTACCACGCGAAGAAGCTATCGCAAAAATCAAAGAACAAACCAGAGATATTAGATTTGAAAATGATAAATCAGGTTATTTCTTTGCCTATGAAAATACGACTGCATTATCTGTTCCTGTGAAAACAAGCAACGAAAACAAAGACTTAGGAAATGTACAAGATGAAAAAGGTCTTTATTTTGTGCGTGAGCTTAATAATGTTTCAGAAAATGGCGGATTTGTAACCTGGTATTTCCCCAAAAATGCAAATGACCCTAAAGCTTATCCTAAACTTGGGTATGCAAAAAAAATACAAGGCACTAATTTTTGGATCGGAACAGGCATTTATATAGATAACGTAGAACAAGAAAAAGCTAAATTACAAGAGAAATTTAATAAATTTAAAGAAATAGTGGTATATTCATCTCTTCTTGTCGGTTCCTTATCTGTTATTATAATCCTTGGTTTGGGTTGGGGAATAACAAATAGTATTAATGTTCCGCTACAAAACACTGTGCTTATTGCAAAAAAAATCGCCAACGGAAACGACAATATCAGCTTTGAAACAGATAAAAATGATGAGCTTGGAGAAATGCAAAAAGCCTTGGCTTTAATGTTTGAACGCCTCACAAAAAACAATCAAGACTTACAATTAAAAAATATTGAAGCGGAAAAAAAGACAGAGGAAATTCAAGAAATAGTAAAAAAATCTGAACAGGCTAGAGAAGAAGCCCTACATAAAAACGAAGCCTTATTAAAAACCTCAGAAAATCTCAAGAGCGTAATTTCCATACTTAGAGATATTGGTTTGTCTTTATCAACACAAATAGAACAAGCTGCGTCCGGAGCTTCGATGCAATCTGATCACTTAGAACATTCTCTAAACAATATGGATCATTCATTATCTACTCTTTTGGAGACTTCAAAATCAGCAGACGAAGCATCGCAAATTTGCGATCATGCAAAAGTAACGGCGGCTCAAAGTTCTGAAGTTGTGGAACAAATGTCCGATGGTGTTAAAAAGGTAAATGAAAGAGTCAGTAAGTTATTAATATCAATGGAAGAGCTAGAAAATAAAGCCACAGGTATCGGAGCCGTTATTAACGTTATTAACGATATTGCGGACCAAACCAACCTTTTAGCACTTAATGCCGCAATTGAAGCGGCAAGAGCGGGAGAAGCGGGCAGGGGTTTTGCTGTTGTTGCTGATGAAGTTAGAAAGCTGGCAGAAAAAACCATGAGTTCAACAAAAGAAGTTGAAAATGCTATCGTAAGTATGCAAAAAAGTGCTCAAGACAACAAAGAAAGCGTAAATCTTGCAGTAAGCGATGTTTTATCCGTATCTCAAAATGTAACGAATTCAAAAAATTCACTAGATCAGATAGTCTCGCTAGTAGAACAATCAGCAGAACAAGTGAGCGTTATTGCTAAAGCCATTTCGGATAATTTAAGAAGCAATGAAGCGACAGTTGAGTCAATAAAAGAAGTTTCTACTATTGCCGGTCAAACCAAAAAAGCAATGTTAAGTAGCGATGAAACACTACGCAACTTAAATCATCAAGCAGAAAAGCTTGAGCTAC
Organism: Desulfovibrio litoralis DSM 11393; assembly: GCF_900143255.1. Taxonomy (NCBI): domain Bacteria; kingdom Pseudomonadati; phylum Thermodesulfobacteriota; class Desulfovibrionia; order Desulfovibrionales; family Desulfovibrionaceae; genus Desulfovibrio; species Desulfovibrio litoralis. Next base: position 41,276 of record NZ_FRDI01000013.1, on the reverse strand, counting down.
TTGTCTTAGTGCCGGGGTCTTCAGATAATCGTTAGCAATTTAGGTGTACTAGTTCAGACTTGATCTGAAAGTATATTCCATTTTAATAATCCTGTTTGTCCGACTATTAGATAGTGTTTTCATAACATAATCGCCTAAGCTCTAAACCAAGACTAGACGATAACCAAAAAATCAGATAATAAAGCTTGTTTATTTCTTATTCAAACTTATATAATTTTAAATAAAACAATCATCTTTTATCTTTTGAGGTTATCATGGCTTTAAGTATAGGTATAGTCGGCTTACCAAACGTAGGAAAATCAACGCTGTTTAACGCTTTAACAAGGGCTCAAAACGCTCAAGCGGCAAACTACCCCTTTTGTACGATCGAACCCAATAAAGCGACCGTGCCGGTACCTGATAAGCGTTTATCCGCTTTGGTTTCAATCGCTCAACCCCAAAAAACTTTGGCGGCAACCGTTGACTTTGTGGATATTGCCGGTTTGGTAAGAGGGGCGAGTAAGGGCGAAGGTTTAGGCAACCAGTTTTTGGCAAATATTCGTGAATGTGCGGCTATTGTCCATGTTGTGCGTTGTTTTGACGATGAAAACGTAACCCACGTTGACGGAAGCGTTAACCCGGTTAGAGACGTTGAAACCATTGAGACCGAACTTATTTTAGCCGATATTCAAAGTTTGGAAAAAAAAGCCGAACGCACCAGAAAACAAGCTAAAGCCGATAAAGCAATGTCCGCTTTGGCAAACGAAATGGATACCTTATTGGCACACTTAAACAGTGGCAAACCTGCTTCGAGTTTTGATAAACCCTTTTCAGACGCAATGACTCAAGCCGTTAACGAACTAGGTTTAATTTCTGCCAAGCCTGTAATTTTTTGTGCCAATGTAGACGAAGAAACGTTAATGGCTCTCGCTGACAACAAAGAAAACGACCACGTTAAGGCGTTAAAAAAACTCGCTTCCGAACGTAATGCCGAATCGTTGATAATTTGTGCCAAAATAGAAGAAGAGCTACAAGGTTTGCCCGAATCTGAACAATTAGAACTTTTAAGTTCATATGGCATTAACGAAAGCGGTTTGGACTTAGTTATTCACAAAGGTTACAATACGTTGGGGTTGATTAGCTATTTTACTGTTGGTCCAAAAGAAGTAAGAGCTTGGACAATTAATAAAGGCGATAAAGCTCCACAAGCAGCCGGGGTGATTCATACTGACTTTGAACGTGGTTTTATCAGGGCGGAAGTTATCGGGTATAATGATTTTATTACCCAAGGTTCGGAAGCGGCTTGTCGATCTGTTGGCTTGTTGCGTACTGAAGGAAAAGAATATATAGTGCAAGACGGAGACGTTGTACACTTTCTGTTTAATGTTTAATAAACATATTTTTATTGTTTAATTAAACTTTTTCGTCTTCATTTCAGCTTATTTATCTCTATAATTTAAAATACCCTCGAGGATACTCATGTTTGGTTATATTATTCGTAAGGTTTTTGGAACACGCAACGAACGTTATCTTAAAGGTAAATTGCCCTTGGTAACTGCTATCAACAAACTTGAACCTGAAATGCAGGCGTTGGCTGATGCTGATTTTCCAAAACGCATTATGGAATATAAAGAACGCATTGCCAAAGGTGAAAGTTTAGAAAAACTATTGCCCGAAGTTTTTGCTTTAACCCGTGAGGCGAGCGTAAGAGCGTTAAACATGCGTCATTTTGACGTGCAGTTAATCGGTGGTATTGTTTTAAACTCGGGGCGTATCGCCGAAATGCGAACCGGTGAAGGTAAAACCCTTGTTGCTACCTTGCCTGTTGTTTTAAATGCATTATCGGGTAAAGGTGTGCATGTTATTACAGTTAACGACTATTTGGCGAAACGTGATGCTGAGTGGATGGGCAAACTTTATAACTTCCTTGGTTTAAGTGTTGGTGTTGTTGTTCACGGTTTGACTGATGCTGAGCGTCAACAAGCCTATGGTTCTGATATTACTTATGGAACCAACAATGAATTTGGCTTTGATTATCTACGTGATAATATGAAGTTTTATCCGGAACAATTAGTTCAACGCGAACTTAATTTTGCGATTGTTGACGAAGTTGACTCTATTTTAATAGATGAAGCCAGAACTCCGCTTATTATTTCAGGAGCGGCCGACCAATCAACCGAAAAATATAACCAAATCGATACAATTATTCCACGCCTAAAAGACAAAGAACACTATACTATTGACGAAAAAGCTAAATCAGCCGCTTTAACTGATGAGGGTGTGGCTTTTGTCGAAGAATTGCTTAATGTTGAAAACTTATTTGACGCTCAAAATATTACTTTGCAACACCACGTTTTACAGGCGTTAAAAGCCCATAAGGTCTTTAAACGAGATGTGGATTATATAGTACAAAACGGCGAAGTTGTAATTATTGACGAGTTTAGAGGAAGGGCTATGGAAGGTCGCCGTTTTTCAGACGGACTACACCAAGCACTCGAAGCCAAAGAACACGTTAAAGTTGAGGCAGAAAACCAAACCCTTGCTTCTATTACCTTCCAAAATTACTTCCGCATGTATAAAAAACTTTCGGGTATGACAGGAACCGCCGACACCGAAGCCGTTGAGTTTCAACAAATTTACGGACTTGAAGTCGTAAGTATTCCAACTCACCGTCCTATGACCCGTAAAGATATGCCTGATGTGATTTACCGTTCCAAATCGGAAAAGTTTGACGCAATTGTTAAACAAATTCAGATTTTACATGAAAAAGGACAGCCGGTTTTAGTCGGAACTATTTCTATTGAAAACTCTGAAAAACTCTCTGATTTATTAAAGAAAAAAAATATTCCCCACAATATCTTAAACGCAAAACATCACGCACAAGAAGCGGAAATCGTTGCTGAAGCCGGTCAAAAAGGAAAGGTAACCATTGCAACGAACATGGCGGGACGGGGAACGGATATTCGCTTGGGCGAAGGCGTTTTGGAACTTGGCGGATTATTTATTTTAGGTACTGAAAGACACGAAAGCCGCCGTATTGATAACCAGTTGCGTGGGCGTTCCGGACGTCAGGGCGACCCCGGAGAATCTCGCTTTTTTCTCTCTCTCGAAGATGATTTAATGCGTATTTTTGGTTCAGAGCGAATTATGGGCATTATGGAAAGTCTTGGTTTAAAAGATGGAGAATCTATTGAACATAGGCTTATCTCAAGAGCAATCGAAAACGCTCAAAAACGAGTCGAGGCTCATAACTTTGAAATTCGTAAATCTCTTTTAGACTATGATACGGTTATGAACCAACAGCGTGAAGTTATCTATGCTTTACGTCGTCAAACCATGGTTGGTGATGATCTTGACGGAATGGTGCATGAGTTTGCCGATGATGCTTTAGGTTTGCTTTATGCCGATTTTCCAACTCATATGGAGAAGGCTAGCCCTGAGGAAAAAGAAAGATGTCGCCAGGCTTTGGCTGAAGCAATCAATTTTCAACGTGTTTGGCACAGAGAAGAACTACCTTCCAAAGATGAAGCTATGGCAATCGTTACGGAGATACTCGAAGAGCTTAAAAAAGATGCCGCAGAGTCTTACAACAGTGTTGTCCGCTATTTTATTTTAGAAGAACTAGATCGCAGTTGGAAAGAACACCTCTTTAATATGGATCATCTAAGAGACGGTATCGGGCTTAGAGGCTACGGACAAAGAGATCCGCGTCAAGAATATAAACGTGAAGGGTTTGAACTCTTTCAAGCGTTAATCGGACGTATTAGGGAAAACGTAATTAAATTGCTGACTCGTGTGCGTATTCGTTTTGAAGAACAAGAGCAACAAAAAGAAGAAGTTTTGGAACAAGAAAGCTCTCCGTCTTTGTATAACAGCTTGTTTAAACATAGCGAACCTAGCCAGAGCGTCTCTTATTCAAGCCCGCAAACGGTAGAAAACGATATGAGTAGCACGCATAAAAATAAAGCCAATCAAAAGCCCTTAAAACGTAACGAACCAAAACTTGGACGCAATGATGATTGTCCTTGTGGAAGTGGTAAGAAATATAAAAAATGTTGCGGTAAAGATAAATAAATAATATTTTTTTATAAAGCAACGTATTAATATTTAAGCATCTTTTATAGAATTATTTTTT
>NZ_FRDI01000013.1:0-36426 GCF_900143255.1 Desulfovibrio litoralis DSM 11393 | reverse complement strand
ATATAAAATCTTCATTAAGATTTTTATAAATTACAATAAAATAGTGGAAGTGGTAAAAAATATAAAAAATGTTGCGGTAAAGATAAATAAATAATCTTTTTTTTATAAAGCAACGTATTAAAATTTAAGCATCTTTTATGGAATTACTTTTTGCATGAAACTACTTGCATGAAACTACTTTTTTTGAAAGATGCTTTATTTTATTAAATTTTAAGAACAAATTATTCGGTTTAAATTTTTGCTGGTTGTTGTTAGTATAAAATCTTCATTAAGATTTTTATAAATTACAATAAAATAGTGGTAAAAAATATAAAAAATGTTGCGGTAAAGATAAATAAATAATCTTTTTTATAAAGCAACGTCTTAAAATTTAAGCATCTTTTATAGAATTATTTTTCGCATAGAATTACTTGCATGAAATTATTTTTTTGCATGAAATTATTTTTTTGAAAGATGCTTTATTTTATTAAATTTTAAGAACAAATTATTCGGTTTAAACTTTTGCTGATTTTTGTTAGTATAAATCTTCATTAAGATTTTTATAAATTACAATAAAATAAAGGTGTAACCTTGAAAGATAATTTTTCTTTTCAGCGTTCAATTCAACTTTTAGATTCCGCTTTACAAAACCAGATTGCGGCAGGTGAAGTTGTTGAACGTCCTGCCAGTGTTTTAAAAGAGCTGATTGAAAACGCTCTTGATGCCGGGGCTGATGAAATTAATGTTGAACTTGAAGACGGCGGACTGTCCTTATTGCGTATCAGTGATAACGGGCATGGAATTCGTCAAGATGAGCTTGAACTTGCCGTTACTCGTTATGCCACCAGCAAAGTTCAAAGTTTTTCAGAGCTTTTACAAGTCAATAGTTATGGTTTTCGTGGAGAAGCCTTACCCAGTATCGCCTCTGTGGCTCGCTTGCGTTTAAGCAGTATTTTTAAGTCCTTTGAAAGTTTAGAACAAAATAATCACGTCGAGGCGGCTTTTATCGAAATAGAACACGGCAGGCTGATTAACCAAGGGATAACCGCTTTAAATCAAGGAACAATTATTGAAGTGCGTGATCTTTTCGCCAACGTTCCGGCTCGTTTAAAGTTTTTAAAAACTCCTGCCACAGAACTTAAACGCTGTCAGGAGCTGTTTTTTCGCTTAGCTTTAACTCGCTTGGACGTTGCCTTTAGTTTGACTTCGGGGGCAAAAAATCTGATTACTTGTCATAAAAATGAAAGTTTAACTGAACGCTTAGGACATTTTTGGTCAGGCGATCTGATAGAACAACTTGCTGAATTTAAACAAGATAACAATATTTTTTCTATCTCAGGATTGTTGGCAAACCCCGAACAAGCACAAAGCAAAAAAGAGCGAGTGCTTTTTTATGTCAATAAGCGTCCAATAAGTGACCGAATACTTTCCGCTGCCTTGCGAGAAGCTTACAAAGGCAGATTGATCAGCCGAGAACACCCTCAAGCCGTTATTTTTCTTGAACTTCCGGCAGAAGATTTAGACGTAAACGTTCACCCGGCAAAGAGCGAAGTGCGTTTTAGAGATGAGAGAGCGATTTTTTCTTTTGTCTTAAGCAGCCTGAAAAATACTTTAAATGAAAAATTTGCACTAACCGCCTCGCCTTTGGCCCGTTTGGAAAACTCGCCACAGTCTGATATAAATTTTGCTTCTAGCTTATCTAAAGAAGGCTATAAAGCTTTATCCACACCGTTGGAATTGTGGGGCGATCTTGCTCTTGAACCCGATAAAATGCCTGTTATGGGAAAGCAGGCGTTTTACGAGAGAGAGCTTGCGGAAACGCTGAAAACAGTTGTCGGAATAGATAGTTCCGTTCCGTATAACCCAGAGCTAAATGAAGACGAAAATATTGTTCAAATTCCCGCTTGGGATAAGCATATTCCCTCTGCTCCTTATTCTGCGTTGCGTAATCAAGGGTTGGCAGAAACTGAGTTTGTACAACCGGTTTACACGGCGGAGCAAATACCTTGCACTCAAAACGCAAGAGAAGCTTATTTGAATCAACCCCCTGAAATTCAAGGATATGAATATTTGGGGCAAATAGAGGCTTGTTATTTACTCTTAAAACAAAAAGCTCAAAACGGACAAGGGGCGGTTTTTATTTTAGATCAACACGCCATTCATGAGGTTGTTTTGTATCATGGTTTTAGGCAAGGAGCCATGCGGGGGCAAAGCCAGCTTTTGGCTTTTCCTTTGGAATTAAAATTAAGTCTTGATGAGACAGAAATTTATTTTAATGAACAAACCCAATTAAAAGCCTTGGGGTTTGGACTTGAATTTGTTGAAACGGAAAATACTTTGCTTGTTTCCGGGCTACCTCCTAATTTAAAGCGTAACGAAGCCTTAGGTTTTTTAAAGGCTGTGCTTGCGGAAGAGTCGGATAACGAATTAAAAATTTGGGAAATGTGGGCGTGTCGGGCTGCTATTAAAGCGGGAGACATCTTGACGATAGATGAGGCATTAGGGCTGATTAATTTATGGCTGGCGGTTCCCAACCGTGAATTTTGTCCACATGGTCGTCCTGTGGTTTTACGTTTTGGGAGCGAGGAATTTGCAAAATTGTTTAAAAGGAAATAGTTTTTTATTAAAAAAACGCTGTGTCTTCGCCATTAATAAAATACTTGCGTTTCTATTTATCATTAAAGAGAAGTAAAGCACGTTCAAGTTCTTGATACTGGCTTATTTTGTCATGTAATCAAGTGATTACGTTTTTAATTGCCATTAAAAGGAACCATGGTGCGTTCAAACTTTTGATGCCGTTAGGCATCAACTAATGCGTGATGCGTCGTGGGGTTAAGGGGCGACTAGCCCCTTATGGCGGGAATGCAAAGGGGAAAACATTTTCCCCGTGCCCGTCGGAGACGACCAATAAAATTAATTTCGTGGGAGCGTAGGGTTTAAATAATAAAGTTATAATAAAAATGTAATTTTATTATAGGTATTGAGACGACCGAAAAAGGTTTATTTTCGTGGGAGTGTAGGGTTTAAATAATAAAGTTATAATAAAAATGTAATTTTATTATAGGTATTGGAGACGACCGAAATAAGGTTTATTTTCGTGGGAGTTTGGGGATAAATAAAAATTAATTATTTTTTTCTTCTTGTAAATATTTTCATGGGTAACGCTGCCGAATACACACACAAATCATCTGCATAGCTGTCACTATTCTCCTTATAAGCATACAGTTCATGACTTATTTCACTTATGTTTATGCAAATTGTTTTGTTGTACTCTGTTCCTTTTTCATTCTTATAAGAAATATCAAACTGGATAGGATCTGTAATATTAAACGTTTCCTTATTATTACTCTTTTCTATATCTGCATAATGACCTATGTCTGCCATAAAAAATTGCTCTATACGCAAAAAAGATAAATTCATAATACTTAACTGATTTATATTTTTTTCTATTTCACCAGTATCAAACTTATTTTTAAACTTAATATCAGGAGTAGCGGTCACTTTAATATCTTTGGCTGATGCCTTCCCTTGATTATGAATCAATATGGTCAAATTATTATCTATAAATGGCTCTATCGTAACACTAATATCAGGAGCTTCTTGAATTCTCCGCATTCTCCTTGTTTCAATATAAAGCATAATAGTATAACTCATTAAACCAAGAGTCGCAAAAGCAAGTACAATTGTAGAAATTGCAAGTATAACAGTAGCCAAACCATTAATCACATTAATCCATTCCATTTATCCACCTCACTTAACTAATTATGGTCACCAAAACCCTACTAACTCTGTGAGTTACCTCAAAAAGTCTCGCAGATTATCCTGATGACCATAACTTAAAAGATTTCGTTAAAGCTAAAATCTAAAAACCTACTACCCACAACGGCTAAAAGCACATTTCGGGCAAATATGACAACCTTCTTGGAATACCAAAACTTCATCACAATCAGGGCAATGTTGTTTCATTAAATCATAACCGCCACCGGAGCTTGTTTTTGTGCCTTGAAGATATTTAGCTTCTAAAACGGAAGCAATCGCATCAGGAATAGAAAGCAACAAGCCTTTCTTTTGAAATACCGGGTGTTCGCCGCCAATTCCTTTAATCTGACGCACTATTTCTAAAACGCTAATCCCCGAACGTAACGCAAGCGAAACTAAACGCCCGATAGCTTCGGCTTTCGCCGTAATCGAACGCCCGGACTTACCGATTGTCGTAAAGAGTTCAAACGGCTTGCCGTCAACTTCGTTGATCGTAACATACATAACGCCCATACCTGTATGCACTTTTTGAGTAAAACCAAAAACCACATCAGGGCGTTCTTTAACTATTCTTGTGTTCGCTTCTTCTGGTTTTTGATTTTCGCTGGAACCAGTACAAAGCACCTGCACACTCTTGCACCCATCACGATAAACAGTAACGCCCTTACAGCCATGTTCATAAGCCATAGAATAAATATTGCGAATATCGTCAATAGTGGCTTCATGCGGTAAGTTTACGGTTTTAGAAACGGCATTATCGGTAAATTCTTGAAAGGCTGCCTGCATTTTTAAATGCGACTCGCCGTCAATATCCATGGCAGTAACAAAAACATTGCGTAGCTCGGGAGAAATCTGTTCCATCTCGGCGATAGAACCTTTTTCCGCCACAAGTTCCATAAGTTTTTTGCTGTAGGCGTTTTCTTGTTTTAAAGCTTCTTCAAAATAAATATTAGCCTCAACCAAACGCTCGCCGTCCATCACATTTCGAGAAAAAGACAAGGCAAATAAAGGCTCTATGCCTGATGAACAACCGGCGATTATCGATAAGGTACCGGTTGGAGCTATCGTTGTAATGGTTGCGTTTCTAAACGGACCTTCGCCCTTAGCGGGGAATACGGACTCTTCATAAGCGGGAAAAGCCCCACGCTCTTTCGCTAAAGTCAAAGAAGCGGCTCTGCCTTCATTACGGATAAATTGCATAATCTTACCGGCTAAAGTCATTGCGGCCTGACTATCATAAGGAATACGCATTTGATATAACAAATCGGCAAAACCCATAATTCCAAGACCGATTTTACGGTTTTTACGTACATTTTCAGTAATTAAAGGCAAGGGGAAACGAGAAGCGTCAATAACGTTATCTAAAAAACGCACGGCTAAAGCAATAGTACGTTTTAAATCTTCCCAATTAATTGCTTCGCCGTTTTCTTTATTTGGCACAAAAAATTTGGCAAGGTTGATAGAACCTAAGTTGCAAGCTTCATATGGCAATAAAGGCTGTTCTCCGCAAGGGTTTGTGGATTCCATTTCACCTTGAGCGGGAGTCGGGTTATCGCGGTTAATTCTGTCTAAAAAAACAATTCCGGGGTCGCCACTCTCCCAAGCTTTACGCACAAGCAATTCAAAAATTTCTTTGGCTCTAAGTTTTCCGACTGTTTCTTTGCTATGCGGGTTGATAAGAGGATATTCCTCATCTTTTTCAACGGCTTTCATAAATTTTTCGGTTAAGCCGATAGAAAGGTTAAAGTTGTTAAACTCGCCTTCTCTTTCTTTTGCTTTAATAAATTCAATAATATCAGGGTGATCAACTCGTAAGATCCCCATATTGGCACCACGACGAGTACCGCCTTGTTTTATTTGCTCTGTTGCCGTATTAAAAATCTTTAAAAAAGACAAAGGACCGGAGGCTACGCCGCCTGTGCTACCTACACGGCTGTCTTTAGGGCGAACACGAGAAAAAGAAAAGCCCGTTCCGCCGCCTGATTTATGAATCATGGCCGCGTGTTTAACCGCATCAAAAATTTCTTCTATGGAATCGCCCACAGGTAAAACAAAACAAGCCGAAAGTTGACCCAGTTCAGTTCCCGCATTCATTAAAGTAGGGGAATTGGGCAAAAAACGCCAAGAAGTCATTAAATTATAAAATTCTAAAGCCAAATCATCAGCTTTATAAGGACTTTTAGGATACTTTGTTTCTTCTTTGGCTACGCTTGAAGCCACACGCCAAAACAAATCTTCGGCATTCTCTATATATTCTCCGTCTAGATTCCTGCGGAAATAGCGTTTTTCCAAAACAAGTTTTGCATTGGGGTTAAGAGTAACGCTAGGTAACTTTGCCGGTTTTTTCAACATATCTTTATGTATGTGTGCCATAACACCTAATCCTTTTTTTTAAATTATCTTCTTTCTATAGCCTAAAAATTACTTAAAAGATAGGCTTGAAAAAAGCCGATGAACTCTAAGTTTATTTTTTTTATAATTTTAATTCAGTATGTTACAGCAACGACTAAAATGAAAAAACTTTAATTTACAAAGAACAAAGCAATATAAGTTGTTGAATAAAAGAAATAAAGTTCAAGCCTTGCAATAAATATATTTACGGTTTAACATATTAATCAAGACATAATAAAATTATGTTTTATTGGCTTAAAGTTTACTAACTGCTTATTTTTATTATAAACTAAAATAATTTATATATTGAGACTATTACACAATAGTCTTAAAGTGTTAGCTTTTAATTCGGAGATTATAGTGGAGATACCTTTATTACGAGAACTTGTTGTTATATTTTTACTGTCAATAGTTGTCATTTCTGTTTGTCATAAACTTAAAATACCACCAATTGTAGCTTTTTTGATTACCGGTGTGGCTTGTGGTCCTTTTGGTTTTGGTTTTGTAAACGCCGTTCACCAAGTTGAGATTTTAGCGGAAATCGGCGTTGTCTTTTTGCTTTTTTCGATTGGTATGGAGTTATCGATAAGTGAACTTATACGCCTTAGAAAGCCCGTGTTTATTGGCGGAACGGGGCAGGTCTTTTTAACTATTGTTTTATTCGCTTTTATTGCAACCTTTTATGTGAGCATAGAAAAGAGTATTTTCTTTGGTTTTTTGGTGGCTTTATCTTCAACCGCCATTGTTTTAAAAATATTTCAACAAAATGCACAAATGGATAGCCCTCATGGGCGTATGTCGTTATCTATTTTGATTTATCAAGACCTTATAATCGTGCCTATGATGCTCGCTGTTCCTTTTTTGGCCGGGGTTAGCGAAAAAGTCAGTTGGGATTTATTATTAAAAGGTTTTGGTTATTTAAGCCTTTTAGTTACAATGTTTTTAGTCTCTCGCAAGGTTGTCCCTTGGATTTTGCATAAAGTCTTACGCACACGTAGCCGAGAACTTTTTTTAATTACAATTTTAGGGATTTGTCTGTCTGTTGCCTTTTTAACCTCAAGCATGGGCTTATCTCTTTCTCTTGGTGCTTTTCTTGCGGGTTTAATTATTTCCGAATCAGAATATTCTCATAGTGCTTTAGAGGGGATACTTCCTTTTCGTGATGTATTTACCAGTTTATTTTTTATCTCAGTCGGAATGCTCTTAAATGTTCAGTTCTTTTTAGGTCATCTGGTTGATGTCGGATTTTTGGTTACAATCATTATTTTCGGTAAGACAATAATCATTTTACTGGTTGTGCTTGCTTTAAAATATCCTTTACGCCCTGCGATTATTACCGGCTTAAGCCTTGCTCAAATAGGGGAGTTTTCTTTTGTTCTTGCAAAGGCGGGTTTAGACCAAAAGTTGATTTCCGGCGATGGTTATCAAGTCTTTTTAGCTGCCAGTATTTTAACAATGGTTGCCACACCGTTTTTAATCACGGCGGCACCAAAGATTGCCTTAGCTGTAAATAATTTGTTTTCAAAATCACAAAATAAAGACTCTGAATCTCCTGATAACAGTTGTTTAACTGAAAATACTCAAAAACAAGACCTCAACAATCATTTAATTATTATCGGTTTTGGAATAGGCGGTAAACATCTCGCCAGAGTAGCAAAACTTTCGGGTATTCCTTATATTATTTTAGAAATGAACCCTGATACCGTAAGGTTTTTTTCGCAACAAGGCGAACCTATATATCATGGAGATGCTACTCACGAAGCTGTTTTAGACTTTTTAGGCATAAAAAACGCCAGAGTCTTGGCGATTGTTATCTCTGATCCTTCCGCCGTTAGAGGAATAACGGCAACTGCCAGAAAAATGTCTCAAAACCTGCATATTTTAGTGCGTACTCGTTTTTTAAATGAAGTATTACCTTTAAAAGAGGCTGGTGCCAGCGATGTGATTCCTGAAGAATTTGAAACGTCTATTGAGATATTTAGTCGTGTTTTGTCTCACTATTTAATTCCACGACAAAATATTGAACATATGGTTTCTGAAATTCGTTCTGAAAATTACAATATGCTTCGCAGTCTTGATATAAACGGAGCCTCACTAAGTAATATAACAAAAGACCTTGATCATATTGATATTAATGCGTTAAGAGTAGAGCAAGGTTCGGAACTTATAGGAAAAAGCCTTAAAGAAAGCGACTTACGCAATCGTTTCGGGATCAATATTGTTGCGATTAAACGCAACGAACAACTTGAAGCAAACCCAACACCGGACTATGTTTTTGAGGCTAATGATATGGCTTATATTTTAGCTGAACAACCTCAACTGATTAATGCGACCCCTGTGTTTATGGCTCCAAAAGATTAGGGTTTGTTCTACAATAATCTTTATTGGTCTTGCATAATGGTTTTGAGTAGGAAAAAGAAAAACAGCCGACAATCTTTTTTATCGGCTGTTTTTATTTAATCTTTTTTATTTAATTTTATTAAATGAGCTTACAAGATCCAGACGAGTTCACGATATTTAGGCAATGCCCATAAGAAATCGTCTACCAAAAGTTCAAGGGCGTCTGCCTCTTGACGACAAGCTTCAGATAAAGGAATTAGGTTGTCTCTTACTAACTTGGCAAGTTCAAGGGCAGAAACGTTTTTTGCCGGATTGTTGCGAGAGATTTTAACCTCGTCTTCGATCATTAAAATGGCTTTATCCAAACTATCAAGGTTTTCCAAAAGCTTATTGGTATGAGCAATAGCTTTTTCAAGGATTTGTTTCTGGGCAATACAACAATCTTTGCCAAGGCAATTTTGCAAGCTTAAGATATTATCAGCCAATTGTTTCTGATATTCCAAAGCCGCAGGCAAAATTAAGGTGCGTCCGATATTTGATACAAGTTGAGCCTCAATGCGAATTGTCGTAGAATAATTAGCCAAAAGAACATCACTTCTTGACTCTACTTCACGCTTTGACAGAACTCCATATTTTGACAAAACCTCAATATTTTTTTCAGAAGTAAACTGTTCTAAGGCACTAACCGTATCTTTATAATTAGGCAAACCTCGTTTGGCCGCTTCGGTAAGCCACGCCGCACTGTAATTATCGCCGTTAAAGATAATGGGTTTTGCTTCGCTAAACATTTGTTGCAACAGGGTTTGAACCGCCTCATTAAGCTTTACCCCTTTGGCAACTTCCGCTTCGAGAATAGTAGCGATTTCGTCTAAGCTTTCAGAAACGACGGTATTAATTAAAAAGACTGCCGGAGAAGTAGACTGTGAAGAGCCAACCATTCTGAATTCAAATTTATTTCCGGTAAAAGCAAAAGGTGAGGTTCGGTTACGGTCTGTTGCATCACGGGGTAAAGGCGGAAGAGAACTAACCCCAACCTGTATTGTTTCCCCTTTTGTATTGCTTTGTTCATTTTTTGAAATTATACATTCAACTATTTGATTTAATTGAGAACCAAGATATACTGACAAAATTGCCGGCGGGGCTTCGTGGGCTCCGAGTCTATGGTCGTTTCCGGCGGTGGCTGTTCCTACTCTCAATAATCCCGAATATTTATAGACGGCACGCACGGCAGCACATAAAAATACAAGAAATTGAGCATTTTCATGTGGAGTTTTTCCGGGTTCCAAAAGGTTATTGCCTTCTGAATCTGATAAAGACCAGTTACAATGCTTTCCGCTTCCGTTTACTCCGCGAAAAGGTTTTTCATGTAAAAGACAAACAAAACCGTGTTTACGGGCTGTGCCATATAAAGTTTCCATAATTAACATATTATGGTCTGTGGCGATATTTGCTTCTTCAAAAATCGGGGCAAGTTCAAACTGTGCCGGAGCGGCTTCGTTGTGTCTTGTTTTTACGGGAACCCCAAGACGAATAAGCTGGTGTTCGATATCACGCATAAAAGATAAAATTCTGGCACGAATAGGACCATAATAATGGTCTGCCATTTCTTGACCTTTTGGCGGTTTCGCCCCAAACAAAGTACGCCCCGTATTGACTAAGTCAGGTCTTTGAAGATAAAATTGTTGGTCGACAAGAAAATATTCTTGTTCCGCACCCAAACAAGATTTAACATGCGTTGAGGTATTGTTTCCAAAAAGACGCAAAATTCTTAAAGACTGTTTGGAAATAACATCTAAAGAACGTAACAACGGAGTTTTACGATCAAGGCATTCTCCGGTATACGAATAAAAAGCCGTTGGAATACACATGGTCATACTGCCACATGATTCTTTCAAAAAGACCGGCGAGCGAGCGTCCCAGGCGGTGTAACCTCTGGCTTCAAAAGTAGAGCGAATACCACCGGAGGGAAACGACGAAGCGTCAGACTCGCCTTTAATCAGGTTACGACCGGAAAATTCAATAACCGCCTTACCTTGTTTGTTTAAATCAAAAAAAGAATCGTGTTTTTCCGCAGAACTTCCGGTCATCGGTTGAAACCAGTGGGTATAATGGGTTACTCCGTGAGAAACCGCCCATTCTTTCATGGCATTAGCAACGATATCGGCTAAACTTAAGTCAAGCGGAGAACCTTCTTTCATGGTTTTTTGCAGACGTAAAAAAATATCTTGCGGTAAACGTTTTTGCATTTCTTTTTCATCAAAAACCAAAGAACCAAATTGTTCCGATACGGATTTTTTTAGATAGTCAAAATCTAACGATAAAGGTTGTGTTCCTGCTATTTGCGATATTGCCTTGCGTCTGCCTTTGCTGCGATCACTCATACTGTTCTCATTTATATTTAGCTTGTTTAGTTTGTTAATTTAATCTGTTACTATAAAATTTGTTGTAAAAAACGTTGTAAGCGCGGGTGTTTTGGGTTTTCAAAGAAGTTTTTCGGACAAGCTTCTTCCAATATTTCACCATTTTCCATAAAGATAATACGGTCGGCGACTTCACGAGCAAAGCCCATTTCATGGGTTACAACCACCATGGTCATGCCTGTATTTTTAGCCAAAGAAACCATAACGTCAAGCACTTCTCCTGTCATCTCAGGGTCAAGCGCACTGGTAGGTTCGTCGAACAACATAATTTTCGGGTTCATCGCCAAAGCACGGGCAATCGCCACTCTTTGTTGTTGTCCGCCCGATAACATAGCCGGATAAACTTTTGCCTTTTCGCTTATTCCCACTTTGGTTAAAAGTTCCAAAGCCAGTTTTTCGGCTTCTTTTTTGGGAATTTTGCGTAAAACTCTGGGGGCAAGCGTTAAGTTATCCATCACTGTACGATGGGGGAATAAATTAAAATTTTGAAAGACCATGCCTAAATCACGGCGTAAAATATTTATATCATTTTTAGGGTCATAAATATCTTGTCCTTCAACAATAATTTGCCCTTGACTAATAGTTTCAAGTTTATTGATAGAACGCAAGAGGGTACTTTTCCCTGAGCCGGACGGACCGATAATAACAACTCGTTCGCCACGTTTAATATCTAAAGACACGTCTTTGAGGGCAACAAGGCTTCCAAAAAATTTATAGACGTTTTTAATTTGAATTATTGGATTACTTTCGGTCATAATAGCTAAGTTTTCCTTCCATTAAACTGACACATTTAGACATAATCAAGGTAATAATCAAAAAAACCAAAGCAACTGTAGCATACGCCTCAAAAGGCAAACCATTCTCGTTAGCAAATTGCTTGCTGATTTGAAGTAAATCAGTCATCGCCAAAACAGAAACCAAAGAAGTATCTTTAAGCATGGCGATAAATTCGTTTCCAACGGGTGGTAAAATAGTACGCATAGCTTGTGGTAAAACAATTAAAAACATAGTCTGAAAACGGTTAAAGCCAAGAGATCTGGCGGCTTCGGTTTGCCCTGTATTTATGGCACTTATCCCCGCTCTGAATACTTCGCCCATATAAGCACTATAACAAATACTTAACGCCATAACAGCCGCATAAAAATCAGAAATTAAAAACAAGCGTCCAAGAGCATAATAAAAAAATACTAATTGCACTAAAAGGGGAATACCACGAATGACCTCAACATAAGTAGAAGCAATCAGATTAATTATTCTTATTTTAGATAAACGCCCTATCCCCACTAATAATCCCATAGGGAGAGAACAAAGCATAGAACAACTGGTAATCTTAAACGCTGTCAATAAACCTTTAGGCAAAAGTTTAAGTAAACGCCAATAAATATCAGGAGAGGAAAAAGCAAGATAAGCTAAAATGGATATTGCACCGACAAAAGAAACAGACCAGGCTGTTATTAGACGAGTATCATTCGGATCGGGAATGGAAGCTCCATCAGATACTTTAATATGCACTTCGTTTTCTAACATATACTTCTTATAGGTAAAATATTTAAATAAAATGATTTAAATAAAACAAGCCGGAGTTATATCAAATAATTTGTGTAAGTTGAGTTTAGTTTAAAACACAACTTACACAAATTATTAATACGCATTCATTAAAACTATAACTTTTTACCAAACCATTTTTGTTGTAGTTCGGCTTCTATGCCTTTTTCTTTAACTGCTTTAACACCTTTATTAACTAGGTCTAAAACTTCTTTATTATCTTTTCTGACAACAAAGCCATATTCTTCTAATCCGTCCATAATAAACGCAATTTTTAATTTGTCAGCAAAGTCCTTACGCTTATTGGCATAATATGCGGCTACCGGGTCATCACAAACAACACCGTCAGTACGTCCATTTTTTAAATCTTCCATAGCTAAACCAATTTCATCATAAGGCTTATCTGTAGCACCTTCAATTTTTTTAACAGCAAAATGTCCGGTTGTGCTTACTTGTGCCCCAAGGGTTTTGCCCTTAAGATCCGCCGCTGTTTTAATATTAGAATTAATAGGAACAATCACAGCTTGACGGATTTGAGCATAAGGAGTGCTAAAATCATAGTTTGCTTTACGTTCAGGGGTAATCGTTACGGAAGAAGAGATCAGGTCATAACGTTTAGAGCTTAAACCGGCAAAAATTCCGTCCCAGGCTACTGCTTTATGGTCTACTTTAAACCCAGCTTCTTTGGCTACTGCGTCAATATAGTCGACGGAATAACCAACAATTTTATTGTCGCTAGCAAATTCCATAGGTGCCCAAGTGGCATCATGAGCAACGATCAAGGTTTGATCTTTAGCAAACGCTACCGAACTGAAACAAAGCACACAACATAAACACAGAAAAACTTTTTTCAGCATAAAGCAACTCCTAAATTTTAAAGGTAATGTAAAAAATTTGTCTATCCTTAAATTTTGACGAAGAATAGGGAGATTGTCAACAGTAAAAAGTAAAAACCCAAGGTCTTTTTAAAACTATAATTCCGATAAAGACGAGCTAAGGGTTGGAATTGAAACATTGTTTTCGTGTAAAATCTTTTTCATGTTAAAGCGAATGGCTGAAGGAACAGCGACCATCAAGTCTATATCTTCAACCCAAAGGCGCAAAGTAAAGTCTATTCCAAGCGTTCCAAAGTGTTGACAAAAAACAACGGGAGCCGGGTAATGTAAAACGCCTTTTTGTTCTGAGGCTATTTTTAACAATAACTCTTCTACGAGTTGAACGTCGCTGTTATAGGCTACGGTAACCGTAATATCACGGCGAATACGGCGATCATTGTTTGTCCAGTTAACTAAGTTTTTTGAAATCAAGTCAGAGTTTGGAACAAAAATAACGGCATTCTCAAAGGTTCTTACCGCTGTCGAGCGAATATTTATGCGTTGAACAACGCCCCAAATCTCTCCAACTTGAATAACATCTCCCTCTAGTAAAGAACGCCCGAAAATTAAAATAATTCCACTAATAAAGTTATTAAACAAAGCCTGTAATCCAAAACCGATACCAACGCTCAAGCCCCCGGCAATAACCGTAATACTGGTAAAGCTCATTCCAACGGCGTTTAAAGCAAAAAGGCCGAAAACTCCCCAAACAGAATAAGTTAGACCTGTTTGCAGGGGACCTACAACTCCACGTTCAAGCGAAGGCACTTTTGAAGGTAAGTTTTGTAAAAATGACTTTGCCACACTTAAAAAACCATGAGCAACATAAAAAATAAAGATCAATGAAAAAATACGCACAAAACTAAACGAAGCTTCACCAACGCTTAAGTTTCTTTCCATCAAGCTGACAATAAGGTGTAAACTTCCCGGTAGAGCCGTTACCCAAGGGAACAAGCTGACTATTGAAAAAATCCAGACCAAAGGGGTTCCAAGGGCAATTAAAATCGCATGGTAAATAGCTTCAAAGCCTTCTCTTGAAATTGAGCGACTTTTTATTGAAAGAATACTACTTGCCGCCAACCCGACTTGAATACTTATAAAAACAGCCACAGTAATAAGAAAGAAGGGAATGCCGAGATGTACCCAGCCAAAAGCCGAAGCTAAAAAAGAAATAACATAAATATAGGGTTCTATTTTTAAAACAAAACCTTCAAAGTTTGGAAGAAGAGTCAAAGAGCTTCGATAATAACTTCTTAAAAGATAAGATAAAATTAAAATAACTATCCACGACAACGCCAAGACATTTCCCGGTAAGCCGATTACCATTAACAAAATTCCAGCTACAACGGGTAAGAGCAATAAAGACAGGGGGGAACGCGGGTCGCTATAAATATCATCGGCAATACAGCGTAAGTTCCACGCTAAGTATGATTCTCCGTAAAGCCAAAATAAATTGCCAAGCATAATTCCGGGTTGATAAAACCCCGCCTTTTGATGCCAAGAGGCAAAATATAAAGCAAAGCCCACAGACAACAAAGGTAGACAATAACGGAAAATATAAGAATAATGTACGCTATAGTCGGCATCTTCTTTTTCTTTTCTTACTTTTTTATATAAAAGATAAGTTAAACACAATAAAAGGGTTAAAGAAAAACAAAAACGAAAAAACATACCGTTAAACGAGATACCCGCAGTAGGGGTAAAAAACTTGTTGAAAGTATTTAATGATGCCGTCCAAACCGTAAGTTGTTTAAGGCTATCTGTCCAAGCGCTTAAATCAAGCAAAGAACCGGTTTGAGTTAAATAAAAGTTTAACCATAAAACAGGTAGCTGCTCTCTGATTTGCTGTAAAGCTTGATCAATTTTCGTACGCAAATCGTTACTCGGCTCAAGCACTAAAGACAGGCTCGAACGCATAATACCGAGTTTTTTCATGGTTTGTTCAACTGTATTTAAGGAATTTTGAATATCTTTTGTTGCTTCTGTTGTACGTTCAAGGGCGAGATGATTTGATAATTCTTTTTGCATGATGGAAAAATCATCATATTGTTGAGAAAAGTTGTTGTCTAACGTTCTAATATCCGCCATTCCCGCCACAAGGTTGTTTCTTAAAGCAGCAAATTGTTCGGCAATAGAATCAAGTTCGCTCGGATTACTTCGACTTAATTGAAACAAGGCAAACAGGTTTTGATATTCTCTTTGAAAGCCTTTTAACAAAGTATCGGCTTCTCTAAGCTCTTTATTTAGTTCTTTGCGTTTGTCTTCAAGGTCTTTTAAAATTACCGTTAAATCTTGAATACGCTGAGTCCACGCATCAATCACAACGCTTTCTTGTTGGGTTACTTCTTTTTTTTCTTCCTTGGTTGTAGTAGGTGCAGTAGAGTTTGACGTTTGAGCAAAAACCGTTGAAAAAGAGCTTAACAAAACAAAGCCCATCAAACAAAAAATCATCAAACTTTTGAACATATATTTATTTTTATAAAAAAAACTTTCTAATCTAAACATAAAAACCTCGAAAAATTAAAAGCTGTTACAGAATTCGTGTTTTTTGGAGCGTCTTCCTGTAGGAAAGGCACTTTGAGCCTATTTTGAAACAGTCTCAAATAGTCAAATTCAACTTGTACTTGAGATGATAATAATCAATAGGTTAAAAAACAATAAAACATAAAAAAATAAAACAAATATATATTTCTACATAAATATAGAAATATCTAATGTGTTGCACTGTAAAAATAGTATGTTATGATAAAAAATGGACTTTGTTATAATCAAAAAGCATATTAAAGCAGTGTTAAACATTAGCCTGTTGTTACTTTTTATTTTGCCAGTAAATCCATTATGTGCAAGTACTTTTTTTATTAACGGTGAATATGCCGAAGCGATTATCGGCACAAGCAATGATGATATTTTTTATATCACAAACTCCGCCGTATTAAAAGCCGTTCCGCACAGCTTTTTGGATAGTTATTCTTTAGACACGCAAGCTGGACATGATCAAATTTTTATTGAAGGTGGTGTTTTTGAAGGAGAAATGCTGGCGTTAGATGCTGATTCTCTTAATATAAGTGTTCAAGGCGGAACTTTTTACGGTTCAATTCAAGGCAGTTATTATCAAGATTATTTTGATATAAGCGGTGGAACGTTTTTCCAAGGCATAAGGGGAAACGGCGGCGACGATATCATGTTTTTAAGCGGTGATATTAAAAGTGCTCACTTTATGGACTTAGGAGCAATTTTTATTCAGCCGAATACACGTTTGAGTATTGCCGACCAAGAGAGTTTTGGAACTCTTTATTTTTATGCCGATTATATTGAAAACAATAATGGAGCTGTTTTGTTGCGTACTGATTTCAGCACGGGACAAAGCGATAGAGTAAACCTTGCATATTCTTATTTTGAGGGTTCTCCGCTCATAAAAATTATCCCGGTCGCACCGCCAAACCCGGCTTTGCCAATGCTTAGGATAACAGTTGCCGAAGAAAGCCCCGAAAACCCCGGGCTTATCGGTGATAAAGTAAGAGCGGGCAACTATATTTATAGTTTAACTCCCGGACAAGATTATGGAACTTGGGATTTGGTCTTAACAGACAAAATATCTATAGAAAAAGCCTTTATTGATAGCCATAATGCAATAAAGTTGCAAAATATCTCATCTTTGTCCAATACCATGTCTAACTTGAGCTTATTAAAACGTCGCCAACACAAATATGCTCCTAAAAATGAAGCTGAACCCAAAAGAAAGGCAAAGAGTACAAAGTTTTCTTATGTACCGTTTAAAAGAGTTTCTCCGAATAAGATTTTAAACCCAGAAACTCAAGAAACAGAAGAGTTAATTGCTTATTCCGAAAACGATCAAGCAAGTTTTGATTCAAGCGGAAGTGAAGTAAACTCAAACAACAATCTATTTAATGTTACAGACGAAGAGTTGGGTAATATTGTAAGGTTTAGGCGACATGGTTATAACGCCGTTTATGGAAATATAAAACAGACCAAAAACTCAAGTTTGCATAATTCTCAAACTGAGACTCAGAGTGTTAATTATACGCTTGAATTTATCAAATTCAGAACCGAATACGGCGACCTTTCTTTGGGCGGTGATATAACGCCATATTTTCGTTCTGAAACAAATTTTACCGATCAGAGTAATTATAAATTCACCAATACAACAGTTTCCAAAATGCTCACGGCTTATTTTATTTGGGATTTTTTTCCCGCTTTGCGTAAAAACAAAACTCGTGAAAATAATGCCGAGGAATTTGGTGTGAGTTTTATGTTGGCTTCTTTTAATGGAGATTATACCAATGAGTTGGAAAATAAGAGTATACAACTCACGGAAACTTGGGAAAACAATTGTGTTGGTGCCGCCTCTAACCTTTCCTTTTCTATTCCTTTAAGTATGTTAAATATTAAAATACCTTATCTTGAAAATTTCAGAATTGTACCGGAAATAGGCGGTATTTGGTATGGTGAACAAGCTCATATAATTAAATTAAAAGATGAAACAAAACTTTATGTTTCCACTCACGAAAGTAAACTTTTGCGTTTTGGTCTCGGAGCAGATTTTAGTTTTAGTAAAACACCTTGGCTTAAAACGACTCTGAGCTATGCCGAAACAAAAGAAATAAACCCCAAAGAAAATTTTGTGTTGTACAATTATGACGTTACGCCATTTTCTTCTCAAGCCGCCGACAGTAAAAAGTTTGAGTTGAATGTTAGCGCCGACCCTTATTCAAATTTTAATGTGCAAGCAGGCGTTGGGAAGATCACGGGTGCGGAAAATGGTTGGGAATTTGGTGCAAGGTTTGCCCTTAGCTTTTAGTTTTTCAGCAACGATATTTATACCACAAAAAACCTTTGTAATAAAGCACACTATGATACTTTATTACAAAGGTTTAATTTTATAAAAGAGAAACTTTTATTGTGGTCTGTCAAACAACTTATTCAAAACTCATCTGCATTTTAGTCAACGACTCGGAAAGACGTGCAGCTTTAGCCGGAATAACATAAGTTAGGATTTCTCCGGCTTGACGACCTTTCATGCCGGCCAAAATTTTGACTGCAATTTTTTCATCAAGAGTTTGTAAAACTTCTGCGGCTTGTTTGGCTTTCATATTTGAATAAACATCAATAAGGTGTTTATATCTTACGTCTTTAAGCTCGTCTGCTTCTTTTAACATGCTCTGGAGCTTGGATTCAAGTTTTTTTAAGTCTTCAAGTTTAGTATCAATACCCTTTTCGATTGCTCTTAACTCTTGTTCTTTTCTGCTTAAATCGTCATAACGCTGTTGCATTGCTTCTTTAGTCAAAGAATCGACAGCCGGTTGTTTTGGCGCTGTCTGTTTGGAAGCGGGTGTGGCTGTTTGCGCCACGGCTTGATTAACCTGAATCAATTTTTTTGTATCGCTGTTCTTTAGCGTTTCATTTTCATTATTATCCGTTAAAGCAACGCTTTGAGAGTTTAATAAAGCCCCCTGATCTTTTAAAAGATTTGGGACAAGATCAGTAAAAACAAAAGTTAAAATGGCAAGTTTCATAAACACCGCCAATAATAGCCAGCGACATAGCTTAGACGGGCTTAATGCCATAGCGTAAGGTTGCTGTTTCGTCATTGATTTTAAGTTCTTTTTGTCTTTCTTCATATTCATAACGTTCCGCCTGTTTTAACTTCAGTTTTTCCAATAATTCTCGTTCTTGAGCCTTTTTGATTAACTCATTTCTGCATCTTTCCAGCTCACGATAAAGAGCTGTTACATTTTCTGTTGTAATGTTGATGTCTTCTTTAAGGGCTGTTTCATAATGTCTTGCCAACCATAATTCGGAGGGAGAAAACTCTATTTTGTTAGACCACTCTTTTTCGTGGTTTTGCAAAAGTTGTTTAAGTTCTTCCAGTTCTGCTTTTTTTATATCGTGTGCTTGTTTTGCTTGAGCGTGTTGAATACTCGCTTGCTCTTCAAGTTGAACACGATATTTTAAAACCTGTTCCAAATTAAATTGAAATTTTGACATAAGCTGTTGCTCTTATTTTTTTAGCCAAGACTCAATATTACAATCATTTTGTCAATAAAATGGCTTCAAAGAACTTGTTTAGCAAAAAGCGTACCGAATTTATTTAAGACTCGTTATTGCTATGTGCATGCAGGGCATAACGTGATGACAAAAGCACGCCAAACGGAGGTTTTAAAAACTATTTTTGCAGGCAGTTTATTAGAAACTATTGTATAATAGTCTCTAAGTGCCTTTTGTTAGGAATACACTCCAAAAGCCAAGAATAATGAGAGAGACGCTTGCGGGGTTTCGGGGGTATCTTAGAAACCAAGGGAGCATTTAACTTCCCTGTAAAGTGAGTAGTTTTGCGAATTAAGATGCGTTATGCTATGTGTATGCAGAGCAATCGCGATATGATAAAAGCACGCAAAACAGAGGTTTGAAATGGTCTTTATTCTGATAAATCTCGCTTGACTTAATTGGCGGAGTGTTGAATTATAAAAGAATGAACACTCTGAATGCTGCTAAAATATTTGAAGCTTTGTCTTCTGAAATACGCCTGAATATTTTTAAATTACTTGTCAAACATGGCGATTCCGGGCTTGTTGCCGGAGATATTGCCGAGTTAATCGGCATTCCCTCAACTAACCTTTCGTTTCATTTAAAAGCCTTGTTGTTTGCCGAGCTTGTATTTGTGGAACAAGAAGGGCGTTTTTTGCGTTATCGGGCAAATATTCCTTTAATGTTGAATATCGTTGGCTTTTTAACCGAAGAATGTTGTGCGGGACAGCCGGAAAAGTGCCTTGCTTATCGTCAAGCTAGTGGAATTTCTGATAATATATTAGGTCTTTGCACAAAGAAAAAGTAAGTTGGTTTTTCTTTGCCATGACTGGATAGCACGTTATTTACAGCACGCTTGTTAATGCTGATTTAGTCTTGGCCCTAACTTTATTATTTAATCCCACG
Source organism: Desulfovibrio litoralis DSM 11393 (assembly GCF_900143255.1). Taxonomy (NCBI): domain Bacteria; kingdom Pseudomonadati; phylum Thermodesulfobacteriota; class Desulfovibrionia; order Desulfovibrionales; family Desulfovibrionaceae; genus Desulfovibrio; species Desulfovibrio litoralis. The sequence goes on along the minus strand of NZ_FRDI01000013.1, from coordinate 16,166 downwards.
CTCTCCTGAAATAAATCTTTTGCGGTTGCCTCCAATACCTATAATAAAATTCATTTATTATTATATTTTATTTTAATACCAATACTCCCACGAAATAAAACTCTTTCGGTCGTCTCCAATATCTATAATAAAATTACATTTTTATTATAACTTTATTATTTAAACTTCATACTCCCGCTAAATAAATTTTGTTGGTCGCCCCCCGGCGGGGGAAAGGGTTTTATGTGAAACCCTTTCCAAACCCCACAACAGGGCTGCCGCCCTGTACCCGCAAACGCATCACGCATTAGTTGATGCCTAACGGCATCAAAAGTTTGAACGCACCATGGTTCCTTTTAATGGCAACTTCGTTTTGGCATTTTACAACAACTTTTTTTGTAATCCATTAAAAAACGAACGATTCCACAAAATGAACACTTTGGGGCGTCTTCTTTATATTTCTAATTAATACACTTAATTATTACAAGATGCTTTAAACACTATTAATCTTTCCCAACAGCATAGTTTTAGCTTGCCAATAAAAGAGACTGTGGTGCGTACCCACTTTTGATGCCGCTTAGGCATCAACTAATGTATTTGCGGCAGTGGGGTTAAGGGGCAACCAGACCCTTATGGCGGGAATGCAAAGGGGAAAACATTTTCCCCGTGCCCGCCGGAGGCGACCAACGAACTTAATTTCGTGGGAGTATGAAGTTTAAATATAATATAATAATAAAATGAATTTATTATATGAATAGCCGGAGGCGACCGAAAGAGGTTTATTTCGTGGGAGCGTTAGTTTTTTTAATAGATTATAATAAAAACAAGTTTATTATATGAATAGTCTGAGGCGACCGAAAAAGGTAATTTCGTGGGAGCATAGAGAGTAAAATATAATAAAATTACATTTTTATTATAACTTTATTATTAAACCCAATACTCCCGCTAAATAAATTTTGTTGGTCGCCCCCCGGCGGGGGAAAGGGGTTTAGAATACACGAGGCTGGCTTTGCCTGCCCGTGGATTGGGGGATTCGGGGGTATAACCCTCGAAACAATGTCACCCTTTCCAAACCCCACAACAGGGCTGCCGCCCTGTACCCGCAAACGCATCACGCATTAGTTGATGCCTATCGGCATCAAAAGTTTGAACGCACCATGGTTCCTTTTAATGGCAACTTCGTTTTGGCATCTTAACAACAAAAAATGACGTGAGTAAACTTCTTGAACAGCGACTTCATTTTGACATTTTACAACAACTTTTTTTATAATCCATTAAAAAACCACCGCTTTCACAAAATAAATTTATGGGAGCGTAGGGTGAAATAAAATGTTACAATAAAAATGATTTATTGAAAATTATGTGTCAAAATATGTTAAAGTTTTAGTCTTAATTGGGCAAGAGCCTAAAATTTTAGACTTCAACTAACACACCTCAACCGGACAAGAACCTAAAACTTTTTCAAGGGGAAAGCTTTAGCAAAGCCGGGGATATCTACTTCAATTTGTTTTTTATCCAAAAAACGCACTTTCATGTCGAATTCCTCTAAATCAAAAGTTCTGATACTACCATTTTTGTTATCAAAAACTAAAGGTGCGGCGGGAAAAATATGCAAGACGGCATTTTTCTCATCGCAAGAGAGCAGGCGAAATGGCACTGTTGTTTTGCTGGTGAGTATTTTTCCGTAACCGTCTGAGTCCCAAGGAATGCTGATTTGAATAACCCCGTCGCTGTCTTCGTAGTTTTTTAATTCAACTTTTACTCGCCAATTGTTCTTTTCTTCTTGTTTTGTTGCTCCCCAAGTTCCCTCAAGGCGTTTTAAATCTTGTTGATTAATTTTGTCGCTTTGGCGTGCAAGAGGCTGTTCTTTAGTCAAAACCACGGGAACATGAACTTCGTCTTCAAGAATATCGCTTTGTAGCAAAAAAAAGGGTGATGACGAAAGAAGCACAAAGTTGATTACATTCCTTGTTTTAGTATTAAGCTCAATACTCAGGTTGTTGCCTGTATGTTTTTTGATGCTAAAGGGTATAACCTGAAACGGTGTAACAAGCTTGTCTGGGTGTCCAATAGTAAGGGTTTTATTGGCAATATCAATTCTGAAGGTAAATTTCGTGTCCTCAGGCTTGGCATTGTCTATGTTTTTGATAAATTCGGCGGCATTAGGACTATTAGACGTTTGTAAGTTTTTTTTGCTTTCTTCCGTAGAAAAGTTCCAGACACCGTGAAAGGCGTTGAGTGGTGTAGTTTTTTCAGAACTCGCCGAAGCAACGTATGGCATAAAGACTGTTAAAAACATATAACTAACGGCACAAAAGCACAGGAGAAAATTTTTTATTGTCGTGGTTTTGAACATAATTATCCTTCGGTTGCAACAAATTTGTTTTTTGGGTAAAAGTAGAAAGTGAGTTAAAAAGAGTTTTCGACTATTATACAAGTTTGACTATTATACAGGGCTGTTACGAGAATAATTTTATTGTCTCATTGATTAAGAAGACCTGTCAAATAAAAAAAGACCCTGTTTTAAACAAGGTCTTAAATTTGTATTGCTGGTGGAGGTAAACGGGATTGAACCGATGACCTCATGGCTGCCAGCCATGCGCTCTCCCAGTTGAGCTATACCCCCACATGCGAAATAGATATTTCGCAATAAAACGAAAAAAAGTCAAGAAAAAACTTTGGTTGTTTTTAAATAAGCCTCTTTTGTTTATCGAAAGTTTAATTTTGTCTTTAAAATAAGACAGGTGAATCAAGCTAAAATTTTTTTATCATAGTGTTTTAGGGATACCCACGAAGCCCCCAAAACAAGCTTGAAAAAAATATTGACAATTCGGCTTATATTTTTTAAATGTTGTTTATGAACATACAAACTTCCTCAATATTATTTCAGTGGTGGTGGCTCTTATAAAAGAGCCGTGTGTTTTTGCGTGCTTTAAATAAATAAAATATTCGAGCAAAATAACTAATAGCGGCAGTGGACAACTGGCCGCATTTTTTTATGCCATGAATCCTCTGCTGTATCAAAAAATCGGAGGAAATTATTATGACAACCCAAGAAAAACATTCAGACGGAATTTTCGGCAAACATGGCGGACGCTATGTTCCTAAAGGGCTTGAAGCCTCTCTCGATGAACTCAATGCCGCCTATAATCAGTATAAAAACGACCCTGCGTTTCAACAAGAGTTTGCTTATTATCTTAAGACTTATGCAGGGCGTGAAACTCCGCTCTTCTTTTGTAAAAACCTGACGGAACAATGTGGCGGGGCAAAAATTTATCTCAAGCGTGAAGACCTTAACCACCTTGGGGCCCATAAAATCAACAATACGCTTGGGCAAATTCTTTTGGCAAAACGTATGGGCAAAAAGCGTATTATCGCTGAAACGGGAGCAGGACAACACGGCGTTGCCAGTGCCGCCGTATCGGCTCTTATGGGCATGAAATGTGTTGTCTATATGGGCGAAGAAGACACAAAACGCCAACGTGCCAACGTTGCTCGCATGCACATGATGGGGGCGGAGGTTGTTCCGGTTATGGAAGGACAACGCACTCTTAAAGAAGCTGTTGATGCCGCTATCAACGATTATATAAAGAACCCTGATACTTTTTATCTGCTCGGTTCTGCCGTGGGTCCCCACCCTTATCCGCTGATGGTGCGTGATTTTCAGTCTGTTATCGGGTGTGAAACCAAGGAACAAACAATGGAAGCTGAGGGGCGTTTGCCTGATGCTTGTATCGCTTGTGTTGGCGGTGGCTCTAACGCTATTGGTATGTTTTATCCTTTTATAGAGGATAAAACTGTTGCCTTGATTGGTGTAGAACCCGGCGGTATTGGTCATAAAATGGGAGAACACGCTGCTACGATCACTTATGGAACGCAGGGAATAATTCACGGCTATAGTTCTTATGTGTTACAAGATGACAAGGGCGAACCGGCTTCGGTTTATTCCATCTCTGCGGGGCTTGACTACCCCGGAGTTGGTCCTGAACATGCCATGCTCAAAGACCAAGGGCGTGCTGATTATGTGATTATTAATGATGAAGAAGCGATTAATGCCTTTTTTACCCTTTCACGTTCCGAAGGTATTTTGCCCGCCTTAGAATCTTCGCATGCTCTGGCTCATGCCTTAAAAATAGCCCCTAAAATGAGCAAGGATAAGTTTATTGTGGTTTGTCTCTCCGGGCGTGGGGATAAAGACCTCGACCAAATGTTGCAGTATATGAAATAAATAATGCAAGCTAGTTATTTTGTTGGAACATGCTTTGTTTTAAGCTTTTACGACAAATCAAAGCCAGCTTTTTATTCTTTTCGTTCATATGTTTTCGGTTCGTCAATAATATTAAAGGCATTGTTGGCGAGCCGAAAGTTTTTTAGTGAGCAAATTTTGGCAAAAATGCCTTTTTTACCCTTTCACGTTCCGAAGGTATTTTGCCAGCCTTAGAATCTTCTCATGCTTTGGCTCATGCCTTAAAAATAGCCCCTAAAATGAGCAAGGATAAGTTTATTGTGGTTTGTCTTTCCGGGCGTGGGGATAAAGACCTCGACCAAATGTTGCAGTATATGAAATAAATAATGCAAGCTAGTTATTTTGTTGGAACATGCTTTGTTTTAAGCTTTTACAACAAATCAAAGCCAGCTTTTTGTTCTTTTCGTTCATATGTTTTCGGTTCGTCAATAATGTTAAAGGATTGTTGGCGAGCCGAAAGTTTTTTAGTGAGCAAGTTTAAAATAATTTGTTTACAGTTGTGCAAAACACAATTTAGGGGCTTGATTAATAAAGCCTGCTTGTGCAAATTTCGCATATAATAAATTTAAGCCTTCTTGTTCTTTCTCATTGAGATCATAAGATAGCCCTTTAAAGTATGCGATTAGTTCATTTCTCGAAAGGTTTGGATAATTTATTTCGGCGATATTGAGAATTTGATCTAAATTTTTTATTCCCCAATCTCGGCTTTTTTCAAGGATTATAGCGGGGTGTTCAAGTTTTGAATCGGGCTGAAAATTGCGGTTCATCACCCAAACTCCAAAGACACAAGGTAAGCCCGTCCAACTTGTCCACGCTTCACCAAGGTCAAGTTGATAAGGATATAAAGGGTGTTTTCTTAAACGCATGGCTTCATCGCCAATCGCCAAAAAAGCGAGAGGCGGAGCGGCGGTTGCGACTCTTTCGGTTGCGTTTCCGACTTCGTAGTTTGGGTTTAGTTTATAGCGTTCTTTTAATAATAAACGCAATAACATGGCGGAGGTATGCGTTTCGGCACTTACAAGAATAGTTTCATTTTTTAATTTTTCAATCGGGACTTGCGATAACATCAAAACACTTTGCACAGCTCCAACGCTGCCAATCGCCAAACGAGGCAAAAGAAAATACTGTTCCGGTCTGCGGGCGTACTCTATACAAGAGCAAGAAGAAGCAACCAAACGCCCCTGTTCCATTGCCGTATTAAGCGAGGCAGGAGGTCCGTAATAAAGTTGATAGCCGTGTTTGATTGCCCCTGATTCCAAAGCATGGTAAATAGGCAGTACATTTAAGTAGCCGATACGTCCAAGTAGCTTGGCATTTTTATTATTTGGGTTTGGATTAAGCATTCACGCTCCATAAATTTAACACTATAATTGTTTTGTTTTTGAGCTTAAAAAGCAAACAAGATCTTTTATTTTAATAATATGTTTTTTATCAGTAAGTTATTTTTATCTTTTTGAAAAGCAGACTTTTTCATTATGTTTTTTTACTGAATAACTGCCATATTTGTTTGGCTTTTTGCTTGCCTATGCCTGCTATCTCTGCCAAACCTTCTTCTTTTGCCAGTAAAATTTCTTTAATCGAGCCAAAATGAGTAAGTAACAAGCGAGCTGTTTTTTCGCCTATTCCGGGAAGGCGTAAGAGTTCGGCTTGAAATGCGGTTTTACTGCGGGCTTTGCGATGTTGTCCAATTACAAAATCATGAACGCTGTCTCTAACGAGCTGTAAAAACAGCAGTCTTTATTGGCGTGGTTTTGTGTAGGCGTTGTTTTCTCGCCTATTGAATTTTAAATTATTTTTGTTTAACCTTACTTGCTTAATTTATTTGACTTTTTATTGAATAACTTTTCTTTACTTTGCACGCTGTTTTTTTATTTTTTTGAAAAGAATAAAAAGTTTTAGCTGTTAATTGTTTAGTTTTGTTTATTAATTTTTTGAATTTAATAAGCTCCATATTTGTTTGGCTTTTTGCTTTCCAAGTCCTGCTATCTCTGCCAAACCTTCTTCTTTTGCCAGTAAAATTTCTTTAGTCGAACCAAAATGAGTGAGTAACAAGCGAGCTGTTTTTTCGCCTATTCCGGGAAGGCGTAAGAGTTCGGCTTGCAAAGCGGTTTTACTGCGGGCTTTACGATGTTGCCCAATTACAAAATCATGAACACTATCTCTAACGAGCTGTAAAAACAGCAGTTCTGATGAACCTGCTTTAAAATTAATCGGGTTACTGCGTTCAGGCATAAAAATACGATCGGAGATATTGCCGGCTCTGCGGTCTGTACGCCCTTCTTCCGTTCTGGCTTTGGCGATAGAAATAACGGCAAAATCATCGCTTTCTTTGTTGCCTATACTTAATCCGGCTTGTTTAAAGGCGTGGACAACAGCCGCAAGTTGCCCTTTTCCGCCGTCGATTAAAACTAAATCAGCCCAAGGTGGCCCGCTTTCTACTCTACGTTTTGCCCATTGGCTTAAACTGGCGTAATCATCGCTTAAATTTTGCTCGGTGTTATTGTCTATAATATAAGAACGATAGGCACTTTTTAATGCTTTTCCGTCTTCAAAAACGACCATGCCGGCTCTTACGTTTGTGCCTCCTGTGTGTGAAATATCTACGGCTTCAATACGATAAACAGGGCGTTTTAAATGTAGCTTTTCAGCTAAAAGTTGGTGCATTGGAATGTTTTCGGGATTTTTTTCCGCACTGATCAGAGCTTGACGTGCATTGGTAACAGCCAGTTCAATTAAGCGATTTTCCGCATCTTTATTGGCTTCTTTTGCAACGCTGATTTTTACGTTGCCATTACGCAAAGAGCTTAAAAGTTCGGCGAGTATATTTTCTGTTTTCGGAGTTTTAAGTTTATTTTCATCACATTGTTCCGGAATATTGTTATCTGTAAAATTTGCTTCATCATCATTATTTAAAGCCCATGGTAGTAAGATGCGTGGTGGAATCAGGGCAGCGTTTTGGTAATATTGAAGCAATACGCTTGGCAGTATAGTCGGAGCTTCCTCTAGGCTTAACCCCTGCCAAGTAAAGGTTCGGTTGTCGATCAACGCCCCTTGGCGAATAAATAAAATACATAAGGCTAAGCCATAACTACGTTCGGCAAAACCAACAACATCAAGATCGCCACCATCAGGAAAAACAACCGCTTGTTGTTCTACCGTGTGTTCTAAATTTTTTATGCGATCTCTTAAACAGGCGGCTTTTTCAAAGTCTAACAGCTCGGAAGCATTAAGCATATCATGTTTCAACGTTTTGATTAATTCGGCTGAACGCCCCGAAAGTAACATAGAAACTTCTTTTACCAGTTTTGTATAAGTTTCTTTTTCCACATCTAAAACACAAGGGGCGAGACATTGACCAAGATAATGATATAAACAAGGACGAACACGGTTTTTCATCGCTTTATCCGTACACCTGCGTAAAGGATAGGCTTTGTGAATGCTACGCCAAGTTTCACGGGCGGCACCGGAATTGGAATAAGGTCCAAAGAGTAAGGCTTGGCTTTTTTTGTGGCCGAGCATCTGGGGGCGACGTAAAATTTCTAAACGAGGATAAGGGTGGTTTAAGAAAAAGCGGAATAAAATATGATCCTTATCATCTTTTAAAAGTATATTGTAACGTGGACGATGTTTTTTTATTAAACTGGCTTCGAGGAGTAGGGCTTCTTTCTCGCTAGTTGTGCTGATAAAGTTTAACGCATGAGCGTGGCTTAACATCGCTCTTGTTTTTGGGGTTAAATCTTTTTCATTGCGAAAATAAGAAGAGACTCGATTGCGTAAGATTTTAGCTTTTCCCACATAAATCGGGCGTTCTTTAATATCTTGAAAAATATAAATTCCCGGTGTTGTGGGAATACTTTGAAAGTCAGGGGTTTGCATAAGTTTGATCTGGGAGTGATGATAATATTTTTATTTTAATTTCATTATTGAAAAAGTCAAAGAGCCAATAAGCCCCTTGCAAAACTGAGTTTTCGTGCTTTTGTCATTATTTTTAGCTCTGAATACATATAGCATAAAACGCCTTAAGCCCCAAAATACTTATTTTAAAGGAAGCCTCTTTGAGATTATTATGCAATAGCCTCAAAACTTTTCCATATTTCTTGAATATGTTTGCGTTGTTGCTCTAAATTATAAGCACGAGCTGTTGTTTGTGCGTTGATGATTAATTCTTGCCAACGTTTTGGGTTGTTATATTTTAATTGAATTGCCTCACTTAAGACCAAAGCGGCGGAAAGTATATCTCCGTCAGGCACATAAAAGCCATTTTCCGGGAACGTTGTTTGATTATTGTTAATCGTTACGTTAATGATGTTGTTTACGACGGAAGGGCAATTTTCGAGGGCAACATTGCTCATATAATCCAAGCCGCCAAAGCCCGTAAAACCTACGGGAATACAGCCTGTTGCCATTGCTTCGAGCGGAGGCAGTCCAAAGCCTTCGGGATAAGCCGTATTTAAAAAAATATCGCTTGTTGAAAGTATTTTTGCCACTTCAGCTTGAGTTTTATTAGCAATTTCCAGCCATTCTATTTTAATTTTTGGGTTATTGGCAAGTTTTGCCATGCAGATCTGTTGAATTTGTTGAGTAAGATTGCGATTTTTACGAGGCATAAAGGCGATTCGCAAATGTTTGGCTCTTGAATTTTGGGTTTCAAAAAAACAAGTTTGAACGGCGGGGGGCAAAACCCCCAAAGACTTCAGATTAAAAACTTCTTGTATAAACCATTCGACCGGGCGAGATACAGCTAAAAATTCAACAGGTAGCTGTTTCCATGTTACGTTTTCGGGTAAAACCTCAAGCAAATAATGCCAACTTTGAACATAAACAATAGTTCTTGCTCCATGTTTTAGTCCAAAAGGAATTATATTGGGAAACCCCTCAGGCACGATAAAGAGGTCTTTTTCGTTTAAATTAAGCTCATTCCAAGGAATATAAGGCAAATTTTTTTCTTTGGCGTTTTTAACCGCCAAGCTATTTTCTTCGAGAGAACTAAAAGCAACATTATAGTTTAAAGACTGTAAAAGCTCTATTATTGTATAAATATTGTTTAATCCGCCACTCGTCTTATCGATATGTGGAATAAAAAAAATGCTTCGCATAAATTACCTTATAGTCAAAGTTGGCTTTATTTTTTTGTTTTAATAGGTTATATAAAATCGTACCCGTTTACTTTTAACTTTAAATAGCAGATTCTTTTAAAATGAAAAAGACAAAAAAAATTTGTATCCTACATGCTAATTGTCAGGGCGAAGAATATCAAGCCATTTTAGATAAAATTCCTGCGTTTACTGACGAGTGGAACTTGAAATTGTTTACAAATTATACCAAACAGGCAATTCCTCAAGACCTTTTGCCTCAAGCTGATTTATTTTTATATCAATATCTTGATAACTCTTGGGGAGATTTAAGCTCTGACGTTTTGTTGAAACAACTAAAAAAAAACACCGCTGCGTTTTGTTTGCCTGCGGTGTTTTTTCGAGGGTTTCACCCGTTTTGGGAGGGGCGAAGCGAGTTTCATTATTATGACAATTTTTTGGAAAAGCTGATTGCGAGTGGTGCTGAAAAGAGTGTTATTTTAAGGCTATATTTACAAAACGATTTGCGAAACAAGCTTGACTTAAACGCCCACATTGAATTTAGTTTCAGCCGTGAGGAAGAGAAAGAAAAATCTTGTGATTTTAAGGTAATGCCTTTTATTCGTAAAAATTGGCAAGACAGGCAACTTTTATATACAGTTAGCCACCCAAATAAAGTTTTGTGTCGCTATCTTGTTGAAAATATTCTTAATGCTCTTAACATTGCCTTGCCTGATGAACTGTTTTGGGAAACACATAATTGTACTTATAATGATTTCGAACAACCCATTCACCCTCAATTAATTGACTTTTATAAGTTAAAGTTTATTACGCCGGAAACGACCTTTAACGTATACGGCAGGCAATTAAGCTTTGCTCAATATATTAGTCGCTATATTGATTGTCGTCAAAATAATATTGATAATTTTATCGGATATTTACATTTTGTTTAACCTTGGCTTAAGATTAGTGCAAAACCCTGTTGTGCGTTCTTTATGATTATTTTATGTTCTGTATCCAAATGGAATAAAAAGTCTTAATGCACAGAACTCATTAATTTTACAGGAAAATTAAATTTGATTTTTTATTTCAGGGCGAGACTCCCGAAAGATCTAAATCTATTGTTTAGCAAAGCCGCACTATTTTTTTATTTGTGATTTTTGGAGCGCTTTTCTAACGTAAGCCACTTTGAGCCTGTTGTACAATAGCCTTTAGCTTACAAGAGGGTATCTTCAATGCGTCCAAGGCGTTTTTCGTGATCGTCGAGCCTTGTCCAAAGTCTGAGCTGACTTTCTTTTGTCGGAAACAAATTCATGCAATCTAAGCGGTGTATGGCTAAAATATCAACTTTTGATTGCAGGCGTTTAAACTCGTGCCAGATTAAAAGACCTAAGATAGAAACTACGCTTTGTAGGGTAAAGCTGGCAATGACTACTAATATTTCAAAATCAAAGTGCATAATCAAATCCTTTTATTTTTATAAAATTAAAATCCTAAGCCTAACATGCCCAATAAGAGATGCGAGACTTCTTTAATCATTGAGGGCGGTAAAATAATCTCGGGATAATAAGTTGCCATAATCGGGCGTCCGACTATTTCCCATGCAAACACCAATGCGAGAACCCAGCCTAAAAAACTTCTCCATAAACGTAGGCGAGAGGCGGGGGCGCCTGATAGTTCCGCTTCGTTAATGCGGTTTTGTCCGTCAATGATTTTGCCTTTATCGGGTGCGATTTTATCAGCAATCTTACCTAATAAATCGCCTAAAATAGGAATGCTTGACCAAAGAGCCATTTTATACCTCCTGCCATTTTCCGCTTTGCATTTGTTTTGCGAGTTCTTCGGCTCTGTCAAAATATCCGCCGATACCATCGCCCACTTGTTTTGACCAAAGCGAGCACATCATATTTTTAGCCGCCTGTTTGTAGTCTCCAAGGCGTATAAAATGTAAAGTTTTTTTAAAGGTTAAAAGTTTTGTTATACCTAAGTTAAAACACATATTTATCAAAACGTTAATGCGGTTTTGTCCGTCAATGATTTTGCCTTTATCTGGTGCGATTTTATCAGCAATCTTACCCAATAAATCGCCTAAAATAGGAATGCTTGACCAAAGAGCCATTTTATACCTCCTGCCATTTTCCACTTTGCATTTGTTTTGCGAGTTCTTCGGCTCTGTCAAAATATCCGCCGATACCATCGCCCACTTGTTTTGACCAAAGCGAGCACATCATATTTTTAGCCGCCTGTTTGTAGTTTCCAATGCGTATAAAATGTAAAGTTTTTTTAAAGGTTAAAAGTTTTGTTATACCTAAGTTAAAACACATATTTATCAAAACAGCCTTTCGGGCTTCGTTTAGCGTTATCCACCAACTTAAATGACTGTTTAAATCTTGAATGCACGCCAAAATATCCGCTTTTAAAAGGCGTTCGGCTTGTTCTTCGTTTATTGTGTCTTTTTCTTTGAGAATTAAACCCGGAATAGGGTTGGCGTCTAAATTATGCCCATAACCGATCGTGAGTTTTTTTGCCGTGCAACGATATGCGACATGAAGCCCGTCTTTGTTTTTTTTACAACCTTCATGGCGTTTTATCTGTTTCAAGAAAAGTGGGTTATTATACATAAATATCCTTTGCTTAAATGTGCCTTTTTAGATCACTTCAGTTTTTTCTTTTCTTTTTTTTCTACACAAGGCGATAATCCGATAAATATGTTGAATTGCGAGTTGATATTTTTTCGCCAACTCTACATGATTTGAACCGTTAAATTCGTTAAATATTTGCCAATCACGGCTTTGGGCTCTAAAAGAAGTGCCTTTGGGAAAGTAAATGTTTTGTCCGCCCCATGCATGGGTTAGCTCTTGGGTAATCGATAATGAAATGCGTGTTGCCTCTTCTTTTTTTATTCCGTGTTCACGGAGGTTGAGTTCTAAACGACTTTGAAAATCTTGTAACAATTCAGGACCGCGACTTAAGTATTTTTTTGACATGAGAGTTCTCCTTTTCAGTTTTAGAATTCATAGTATGCTGAAAAATATTGCAAAACGCTCCAAGCAATATGTAAAGAAGCTCTTAGGCATAACCCAAGTAGGTCGTGTCAAGTCGTTAGTGTTTTATGCGATGTTCATACAGAATATAAAACGATGATAAAAGCACGCAAAACAGAGTTTTGCAATGGTCTTAATTTTGGGTTTGTATGAATTTTCGGCTTTAAAAATAAAAAAACCTCCACAAACTTGCGGAGGTTTTAGCTGTTTTTTTAAGAAAACTAATTTTAACAATAATTATAAAAGTTATTGAGCAGAAAAAGCGAGATTTTGTTCTTTTTTACGAGCGATAAAGTAAACGATGCAAGCACCTAAAAGCTTACTGATTGTCATCATAAACAAAGAAGGAATAGAAAAAATTCCAACCATGTATAAGAAAACAAAACTGTCGATTGGTGTGCTGACTATGCTTGAGAGTAAAACTCTTTGTGAAAACGGGCGTTTTGTAAAAGAATAAACAGACCAATCCATAAATTCGCCGATTAAAAAGGCAGTGATACTGGCGAGGGCTATTTGCGGAGTTGCCATAAACCAACTGATTATACCACCGATCAACATTGCGGCGACAACCCAGTGTCCAACGGCACGCTGGGCATAGTCTCTTAAAATAAAAACAAAGCCGACCAAAAGAGCGACAGGCGACCAGAGTTCGCCATTTGGCAAAGATAATAGTGGAACAATTCCAAAAGCTTGGTTAACTATAACAATACAACTTATATATGCAATAACGTAAAACATAACGCCTCTTTTTATGAAATAATTTCATATTATAAAAAATATTGAGAAAAATCGCAAGCTGTTTTACAATTGACTTGAATTTATCCATTTGAATAATTTTGAAGTTTTAATAAAGGAAAAAATAATGAGTAAAAATATAAGTGAAAGTGTTGAAACCGCCGGTTTAACAAAGCTAGGCAACAGCGGGCATATAAATTTTGATAGCCCAAGTTTAAGTATTTTAGAGGCGTTTCCTAATCAGTATCCACAAAGAGATTATGTGATTGAATTTGATTATCCCGAGTTTACTAGTCTTTGCCCTAAAACCGGACAGCCTGATTTTGGAACAATTATTGTGCGTTATGTGCCTAATTTGTGTTGTGTTGAATCAAAGTCTTTTAAGCTTTATATGGGTTCATATCGCAATCAAGGGGCTTTTATGGAGCGTTTAACCAATCAAATCGCCGATGATTTAATCGCTTTATTAGCTCCACGCCGTATGACGGTTGAAGGCCTTTTTAACGCTCGTGGCGGAACCGGTATTAAAGTTAGAGTTGAACATTTTGATAATACTTTAGCTACTGACGAGTTGGAAAGATTAAAGAGCTTGTGGTAGATATTGACTTTAAATTCAAAAGGACGCTAGGTTGACTTTGCCTGCCAGCGGACTTGGTGGCTTGGTGGCTTGGGGGCTTTGGGGGTATCCTCCGAAACAAGTGGCTACTGATTTAAAGGGCTACGACTTTGAATAAAGCTGTTCCCATTCCAGAAAAAATGTATTTCAAAATCTTCTTTTTGGTTAACCACACCGTCTTTTCCCCAAAGTATCGGTTTAACCTTGATTTTATCGTGATCAAGACAGAGCATAATAGTTGTGTCTATTTCTGCTGAAAGGGCGTTGGGTAAAAACAAATCGTTTTTATTTGGTTCAAGCGGAACAGCCATTGGAATAATTTTTCCCTTTGCATCATAACGCCAAAGCTCTAAGGCACAAATTAAACCGCTTTGAGCCCCAAGGGCCACAACAACACCACCTTGGTTGTGGTTAAAGACGTGTAAAACAACTTTATTGTCTGCGGATAATTCGTTTATAATAAGTTCGTTACTTGTTTCTTGGCTGATTATCCAGTCTTCTGATACGCCGTTATCTATTAGTTTTTGTTGTTCTTCTTCGCTTAATTCTACGCCTGTATTTTCAAAAATACCCGTTGGAAGAAGAGAAAATAATGTGCGAGGGGTCGGAAGCGAGTTGTTTTGTTCTGCCAACACAACTTTTGTGTCTGTGAAAACGATTAAGTTTGTTAAAAAGATTAAACAAACACAAATAAAAAATAAATGCACACTATTTTTTAAAATATATTTCATGATTAGCCCATAATTTAAAAGTAATCGTAAAAGTAGCTGTTTAAGCTTTTTTTCGATTGCTGTTAGGAGTATAAAAATTGTTTTTAGCTTAAAATAGTAAGGCTCTAAGAGTCAAGGACTTTGTTTAAATAAATGTACGTTTCTTTCAATCTGTCTGCTTTTATGAATCTTGGTATAACTCGTTATATTACAATGGATTAGAATAGAAGATCATTTTTTCTATGATATTAATATATGTATTTATCTTTCTATATGCTTGTATTTAATAATTTTTTTTAGAAGCCATAGTTTATCCTGCGAGTTATTTTTAATTCTAAATAAGTTGAAACGAATTAACAAAACTCATTAAGGCAGGACATGGAAATGAAAAAAAAGTCTGATTCTTTGGTCAAAACGTCAAAAAGAATAAATGATAAAACAAAAAAGCATAGGGCAGAATCACAGCGTTTACAAGAACAAATAATTCAAGAGCTTAGTGCTATTGCTTTTAGTTCGATTCATGATTTTTGTTTGTGGAATGCCGACGGTATAACGGTTTTGGAGTCTGTTAATATTGATCCGAAAAAATTAAGAGTTGTGGCAGAGTTAAGCGAGAGTTCAAAAGGTAAAACAATAGGTATAAAGCTTCATTCAAAGCTTAAGGCTTTGGAAATATTGTTGAAACTTTTAAAAGAAGCTATGCCGGACAAGCCTTTGTTGAATGAAGCAGAGGGCGAAGAATTGAGTTTGGCGATTGAAAAATATACTTTGGAATGGGAGCGTATTTTAAATAATTTGTCGGTTTCGGTTCAGCAAGTTGATGATAATATTCAAAAAGTTTCAAACGAAGAAAGTTAAAAGTTGAAAAGGTAAAGTTTGGCTTTGGTTAATAATATTTTAATTCAGCAACGCTTTGATTTAATAAGCTCTTTTAAACAATGCGATTATTTTTATAAAATTTTATTTTTTTTTAATAAAAACTCTTGACTCTTAACTTAAGGCATGGCAAAAGGAATTTTCCATTAACGCATTTTGATGTTCTGCTTTGTCTTTGATTATATCAAATTCTCGCAGTTAAGCCTCTTTAAACAAGGTTTAAAAAACATCAAGCACCCAAATTGCCCGGGTGGTGGAATTGGTAGACACAAGGGACTTAAAATCCCTCGGTTGGCAACGACTGTGCCGGTTCAAGTCCGGCCCTGGGCACCACAAAAGATAAGAAAATTCAGCATATTAGATGAAAGATGGCTACCTTTATTACGAAGGTAGCCATCTTCTCGTTTTAGCTCTTTAATATTTTGTGCAATTTTTTCTTATATGAAATTGTTTGTGTTTAAAATGATAAAATATTCAATAAAGTTATTTTAGAAGCTTTGGCAAAGATGAATGTATGAATGGGTAGGGATTAAATAAGCTCAGTATAATGATCTCAACAAATAAAAGATCAATTAATACTGAATTTAAATGGCTCTACACCAAAGACAGGGGCAGGCTAAAATTCAGAGCATTTTTCCGACCAAAATTTGATTGTATTTTCTATTCCTAACAGCACAAAACTCTAACGCGTAAGCGGTAATTCTCAAAATTTCTAAAGCCATAAGCCCGGCGTTGTATCAACTTCATTTTCCGGTGAAATCCTTCTGTTATTCCATTATTTTTCACAAAACGGAACATGCAGGCAACTTCTTCCTGCCATGATTCGAGTGTCTTGCCAAGTGTTTTTAAGGGTTGAAAAGGAATCTGCTTGAGTTGTTTAATTTTTTC